>NZ_JAIWOF010000105.1 GCF_020217025.1 Flavobacterium sp.
AAGTTGATCCATACAATCCAAACCCCATTATAAAACTTAAGATGGTTCCTACTCTTAGGTTAGTATCTTTTAAGACTTTCAGATTAACAATTGGATATTCATAGGTAAGTTGTCTCCATATAAAGAAAAACAAACTAAAAAAGCTTATAACACTTAACGCAACAATTGTTCCGTCATTAAACCAGTCATCTTGTTGTCCATGCTCTAAGACATACTGCAAAGATCCAATAAAACCTGCGAGTGTTATTATTCCATACCAATCGACTTGATTAGCACTCATTTTTTCACCGTATTTTGGACTTTTTACATAGCGAAGAGTTAGTAAAGTTGCGATAATACCAATTGGAATGTTAATATAAAAAATATAAGGCCAAGAATAGGTATCTACTAAATATCCTCCTAATGGTGGGCCAAGTGTTGGACCAACAATTACACCCATTCCATAAATAGCTTGTGCCATTCCTCTTTTTGCAACTGGATAACTTTCTGTGATTATAGTTTGAGATGTTACTAATAAGGCTCCTCCACCCAATCCTTGGATAAATCTAAAAATTATTAATTCCCATATTCCACTAGCATTTCCACATAAAAACGAAGCTGATGTAAAAATAATAATTGAAGCAGCAAAATAATTTCTACGTCCAAATTGTTGCGATAACCAACTCGTCATCGGGATAACAATAACGTTAGCAATCGCATAAGCAGTAATTACCCAAGCCACATCAGTTAGTGTTGCTCCAAGGCTTCCTCTCATGTCATTTAAAGCAACGTTTACAATTGTTGTGTCTACAATTTCTAAAAGTGCACATAATACAGCTGTAATGGTTATGATTACTCTGTTAAAGCCATATTCAACTAAACTATCTTCGTGTATGTTTGTTGTACTTGCGCTCATAATTAATTAAGATGTACATCTACTTCAACATTCATTCCTGAACGAAGTAATTTGATTTTTTCTTTAGCATTATTTGAAGACAAAGTAATTTTAACTGGTAAACGTTGTACTGTTTTAACAAAGTTTCCAGTTGCATTATCTGGCGGTAACAATGAAAAACGAGAACCTGTTGCAGGTGAGAAGGAAGTAATTTCCCCTTCAAATTTATCATTAGGAAAAGCATCCGCTTTAATTTCCACTTTTTGTCCTAACTTCATTTTGTTTAATTGTGTTTCTTTAAAGTTTGCCACAACCCAAACTTCCTCTGTATTAATAATATAGAAAAGCGATTGACCTGGCTGAACTAATTGACCCGGTTGTATGTCAATGGTAGAAACTTGTCCGTTATAAGCTGCTGTAACTACAGTGTATTTTAAGTTTAGCATTGCAGTATTTAAATTTGCCTTTGCTCTTTCAATATTTGCAGCTGCTACTGATGTTTGTTTTTGAGAAACATTAGTTCTTGTTACTGCAACATTTTTTTGAAAATCACTAGCATTTTTTTGTTGTTTCATCATTTGTAGTTGATTTTCAGCTTCTTGTTTAGCAGCTAATGCTTGTTCATATTGTTGTTTTGTGATGGATTTGTTTTTGTATAAATTTTCAAATCGTTCAAAATCATTCGTAGCTCTCCATAATTTTATTTTTGCTGATTCAATACTAGTTGTAGCTGATTTTGCATTTGCATCACTTACAGAAACTCCAACTTGCGCTGTTCCAACATCTGCTTTTGACACTTCAAAACTACTTTCAGCAGCTAATAAAGCAGCTTTTGCTTCTTCTACTTTTACAACGTAATCGCTATTATCAATTACAAACAATGTATCTCCTTTTTTTACAAACTGATTATCTTTTACATATATTTTTTCAATAAAACCGGTCACTCTTGGTATTATTGGTGTCATATTCTGTTCTACTTGTGCATCATCAGTGGTTTCATGTGAAAGGGAATGGATGTATTTATATCCACCATATATCATTCCTAAAGTTACCAATCCGATTAGAATATATGTAAACTTTTTGTTAGTTTTCTTTTTTTCCATTGTATAGCTAAATTTAATTTATTGATTGTGTTAGTTTCCCTTTTTGATATTGTAATTCATAATATTTTTGCAAAATATCTGAAGTTGCAATTGAGTAATTTATTTTTGCTTGTAATTGCTCTACATTAGCTTCTAATAAATCATTTGTATTAGATAAACCATTGTTGTATTTATCTAAAACAATTCTATAATTTTCATCAGCTTGTAACTGAGCTTTTTCGTAAACATTTTTTTGTTTGATTGCTAAGTCGAAATTTTCTTTAGCTTCGTGTATTTCTTCTTTTATTTTATCATTTAATATTGCAATTTGACGCTCTGTTTCAAGAGCTTGACTTTTTGCTTTTTCAACTTCTTTCTTATTTTTAAAAATAGATGAAACATCATATGAAATACCTGCTCCAAAATTCATTGCGTTTGTGACTGTCAATGCATTTTTAACATCTAAAGCAATATAACCACCTATTAAGTTTAATGATGGATAGTAATTTCCTTGAGCTATTTTAATGTTGTTTTTTGCAGCTAATTCTGCAAAATTTAAAGCTTCTAAGTCTTTTCTTGCTACAGAAAAATCAGATGTTGTTTGAATAGGTGAAAATTCATTATCAGGAATCAAAATTTTAGTTCCTTCAGGTAATTGCAAAAATGTAACGAGTTGATAATTTAAAACTGAATTATTCTTTTTTGCAGTAGCTAACGATAATTCTATATCCGATTCTTGTAATTGTGCTTTTAATAAATCATTATGAGCTAATAATCCATTATCTTCTAAAGCTTGAAAATCTACAACACGTTGATGCGCACTTTTTAAATAATCTTCTGTTAAAGCAATCATTTGTTGTGTTTTGTACAAACTAAAATACAATTGAGTAATGTACAATGCAATTTGCTCTTTTGTATGTTGCGCATTACTGATCTCCGCTTGATTTAAATTTTTTGAAGCTTTTATGCTATTTTGAATTTTAAATCCATTAAATACTGGTATTGTTGCATTTGCTTGTCCAATAGCCAATTGACTTATATCTAAATTACCACCAGATGCAGGAATTAAATTACCTTTCGCATTAGCTTGGGTGAGTTTAAAAAATTGTCCCGATAGTGAAACATTTGGCAATTGATTATTTTTTACTGTTTTTAATTCCCATTCCGATGTTTTTACCTTCGTATCTGCTAAAATTGCCTGATTACTTGATGTTATTCCTGTTTTTATAGCTTCTTGTAATGAAAGCGATTTAGTGTCTTGTGCTTGGATAAATCCAATGGAAAAGAGCGTTATGAGTATAAATTTATTAGTCTTCATTATTTATTTAATTAACATTCCTAAGATTACGTTTGTTATTTCTTCTGTAAAATCATTCAAAATATAATTTTCAAATTCCTGATCATTATTCAAGTTCATCATTTCAAAATAAAATTTCTTATTATTATATACTTGAGAAAAAGTTCCAACAACGATAGCTGGAATCAAATAAGTATTGCAGTTCGATTTAAAAACACCAGAATTTTGTCCTTCAGAGATGATTTTTTCTAAAAGCTCTAGATTTTTTTGTTTGATTTCATTGAATGAAGGAAAATCACTTGTTCTTTTTTGATTAATAATTTCAAACTGAATAATTTGATATATATCTTTATTCATATAGAATCTATTAATGTATAAAGAGACAAACTTTTTTATTTTTTCAATAGGTGATATGGTTTCCAACTGTAAATTTTCTAATATCATTCTAAATCCAGAAATTCTATTTATGATTACAGCATCTAATAACTTTTCTTTTGAACCAAAATAATAGGAAATCATCGCAACATTTATTTCAGCAGCTTTAGCTATATCTCTAACAGAAGTACCATCATACCCTTTTTCAGCAAAGAGTTTTTCTGTTATCATTAAGATTTCTATTTGTTTTGAATTAAACTCATTCATTTTTTATGTTTTTAATTGCATGACAAAATTAAACAAATGTTTAAATCAAACGTTTGTTTAGTTTTTTAATTAACCTTTTTTTAACGAAATTTAGAAATGAAAAAATCCCAAATTCATTACAAATTTGGGATTTAATACTATAGGTTTTAAAAATTATTTCACTTCTTCAGTTGTTGTAATTTCTGTAGAGCTTGATGCATCTTTAGGCATATCTTCACCTTTTAAATACGTTGGTAAATTTAAACCTGCCATATTGAATAAATCGTTTAATGGCGGAACGGTTTTCATCATTCCAGATACGAAATTCGCAGTCGAACCATTACCATCTGTATTATTTCCAGAATCCCAAACGGTGATTTTATCAATTTTGATGTTTTTAACGGCTTCTACCTGAGTTTTAACTAATTCTGGTAATTTTTCAATTAATAACAATTGGAAGGCTTTCGTTGGATCACCGCCAGCAGCACTTACTACTTCACGGTAACCTTCTGCTTGTTTTGTTAAGATTTCATATAACCCTTTTGCTTCTGCTTCCATTTTTGCAAAAATCGCATCTGCTTCTCCTTTTGCTTGCACTCTGATTCTCTCTGCTTCAGCTTGTGCATCAATAACGGCTTTTTGTTTCGCAATTTCTGCCGGAATTACAATATTCGCATTTTGTGTTGAACGTTCTCTTTCAGCACGTGCAGCTTCCGCTTTTTGTTCTGCTAGATACGATTCCTCTAATGCTTTTGCTTGTTGTACTTTTTCTGATGCTAAGGCAATACGCAATGCTTCTGCTTCTTTTTCACGTCTTGCTGCTTCCGATTGGGCAATAGCAATTTTAGCCTCATTTTCTCCTTGGATTGCAATCGCATTTGCTTCTGATGTTGCCACACGAGTATCTCTTTGCGCTTCCGCTTTTCCAATACTTTCATCTTTAAAAGCAGCCGCAATACTTACTTCTCTGTCTTTATTGGTAATCGCAATTTTAACGTCACGATCTCTATGAGTTTCTGCAATTTGAACGTCTTTTTCACGATCTGCCATTGCTTTTCCGGTTTCTCCAATTTTTTCTTGTTCCGCTACCGAAATTTTAGCTTCGTTAATCGCTTTTGCAGCCGCTTCTTTTCCTAAAGCTTCGATATAACCTGATTCATCTTTGATATCGGTAACGTTAACGTTGATTAACTTCAAACCAATTTTCTTTAATTCCGAATCTACGTTTTTCGAAATGTTATCTAAGAATTTATCTCTATCTGAGTTGATTTCCTCAATCGTCATGGTTGCGATAACCAAACGTAATTGTCCAAATAAAATATCTTTTGCCAATTCCTGAATTTGTTCTGGAGCTAAACCTAATAAACGTTCAGCAGCCGTATTCATACTATCGGTTTCAGTAGAAATTGCGATAGTAAATCGACACGGAACATCGACACGAATATTTTGACGAGAAAGCGCATTGGTTAAATTCGCTTCAATTGAAATAGGTTTTAAATCTAAAAATGAATAATCCTGAATTACAGGCCAAATAAAAGCACCACCACCGTGAACACACTTAGCCGATGTGCCACCAGTTTTTCCATAAATAACTAAAATTTTGTCTGAAGGACATCTTTTGTAACGTGAAATTAAAGTCACGAAAGTAACGAATAGCACAAAAGCGGCTACAACAATAATGATAATTTGTGTCATATAAATAAAGGATTAGATTTTTTCTACGATAACTAAATTGTGCTCCACAGCTACTACTTTTACAGTACTTCCAGAAGTAAGTTTTTCGGATGAATTGGTGATGGCGTCTAATTCATGAAACGAACCATTCACGCTGATTTGAATTTTTCCTTTTCCAGATTTTGCTTCGGGAATGGTCAAATATACTTCGGCTGTTTTATTGATGGTATTTTCAATTTTAAAGCTATTGTCTTCCGAAAGTTTTAAAATTTGTTTGATTAATAAAAAGAAAACACCCACAAAAAGAATTCCGACTAATACAGAAATTCCAATTAGAATTGTTTTGTTTTCGATTGATTGATAAAACGAAATTCCTGTCCAACTAAATCCTAATAAAAAGTTGATTAAGTTGCGAAGCGTAAACAATTCAAATGGCATATCACCATCGCCACCATCAGTATCGGCATCGGTTTCAGAACCGCTTAATCCAATAAAAGTGGAAATGGTTTGTAATAGAAAAAAGATACTCACCGGTAACGCAATGTACCAAAAAGCCTTGAGTAGTGGCTCGTAATGTTCAAGAAAGTTCATAGTTGTCAGTTAGTTTTGTAATTATACGATTACTTTTACAAAAAGTTACAATTTACAAAAAATTACTATGAACTTTCTTAAATTTATTTGATTTTATTGACAAACTTTGAAATGTCTGAAATCGGATTTTCCTTCAAAAAGTTGATAAATGCACTTCCAATTATAGCACCTTTTTGATATTTCGTAGCTTGTTGAAATGTTTCTTCATCTTTAATTCCAAAACCAACAATTTGAGGATTTTTCAAGTTTAAATTTGAAATTCGTTTGAAATAATCCATTTGTTCTGAACCAAATCCGGATTGACTTCCCGTAACCGCAGCCGAACTCACCATGTAAACAAAACTATCGGAAATGGCATCGATTTGTTGGATTCGTTCTTCTGAAGTTTGTGGCGAAATCAAAAAGATGTTTTTCAAATGGTATTTTTCGAAAATCGATTTGTATTCGGTTTCGTAAACGAATAGCGGTAAATCAGGAATAATTAAGCCATCAATCCCAACTTCTGCACATTTTTGACAAAATTTCTCAATTCCAAATTGCATCATCGGATTAAAATAACCCATAATAATTAAAGGAATTTGAACCGATTTTCTTATTTCTTTCAATTGCTCAAATAAGATTGAAGTTGTCATGCCATTTTCAATCGCAATAGTAGAACTTTCTTGAATGGTAGGCCCATCGGCTAATGGATCAGAAAAAGGTAACCCAATTTCAATCATATCCACACCATTTTTTTCCAATTCTTGAATGATGGAAACAGTGTCGTTTAGCTTTGGGAATCCTGCTGTAAAATAAATGGAAAGCAGTTTTTTATCTTCTTGTAATTTTTGGTTGATTCTATTCATGTTGTTTGTTTTTTGACTAATCACTTTTCACTAAACTTAAAATAATCGATATACGTATTCAAATCTTTGTCACCTCTTCCTGATAAGTTGATGACTACAATATCATTTGGTTGAAATTGTTTTTTATCCAAAACTGAAAAAGCATGCGCCGTTTCAATTGCTGGAATGATACCTTCTGTTTTTGATACATCTAATCCAGATTGCATGGCTTCAGAATCTGTTATTGCGATGAATTCTGCTCTTTTGGTATCGTGTAAATGAGCATGAAGCGGTCCAACTCCAGGATAATCTAATCCTGCCGAAATAGAGTAGGGTTCGGTAATTTGTCCGTCTTCGGTTTGCATTAATAAGGTTTTGCTTCCGTGAATGATTCCAATTTTTCCCAATACAGAAGTCGCAGCACTTTCTCCTGATTCAACTCCATGTCCAGCCGCTTCCACAGCAATTAATTTTACCGATTCTTCATCTAAAAATTCGTAAAAAGCCCCAGCAGCATTGCTTCCGCCACCAACACAAGCAATTACATAATCTGGATTTTCTTTGCCTTCTTGAGCAAGAAGTTGGGATTTAATTTCTTTAGAAATCACACTTTGAAATCTCGCTACCATATCAGGATAAGGATGAGGTCCCACCACAGAACCAATGATGTAAAAGGTATCAATCGGATTGTTAATCCAATCGCGAATGGCTTCATTAGTAGCATCTTTAAGTGTTTTTGAACCCGAAGTTGCTGGTCGAACTTTTGCTCCCAACATTTTCATACGAGCTACGTTGGGCGCTTGTCTTTTAATATCGACTTCACCCATATAAACAATGCATTCCAATCCCATCAAAGCGCAAACCGTTGCTGTTGCTACACCGTGTTGACCTGCGCCAGTTTCGGCAATGATTCTGGTTTTACCTAAACGTTTTGCGACTAAAATTTGACCGATGGTGTTGTTGATTTTGTGTGCTCCAGTGTGACATAAATCTTCTCGTTTTAGATAGATTTTTGTGTTGTATTTTTCGGATAAACGCTTGGCAAAATACAAAGGCGTTGGGCGACCTACAAATTGTTGTAATAAGTCGTTAAACTCTTCTTGAAAAGAAGGTTCGGCCATGATTTTAAGATAATTTTCTTTTAATTCCTCAACATTCGGATACAACATTTCGGGAATAAAAGCACCGCCAAATTGGCCGTAAAATCCGTTTTCGTCTACATTATATTTCATATAGCATTTTTTTAAATTTTTGTAATTTGATTTTATTTTTTGTGCCTGGTTTTTTTTCGAAACGACTGTTTACATCGATTCCGTAGCATTTATTTGCTGCCGGTGATTTTAGAAATTCTTTTAATCCGTCAATTTCTGTAGTTCCAATGCCACCGCTTAAAAAGTATGGAACATTAAAGTGATAGTTTTCTAACATATTCCAATCGAAAGTAATCCCGTTTCCACCTGGTAATTTTCCTTTGGTATCAAAAAGAAAATAATCGACAGCTAATACATATTCTTTAACCACGGAAAAATTGAAAGTCGAATCTATGGAAAAAACTTTGATGACTTCAACACCGAGTTTTTTCACGTTTTTACAAAAAATAACCGACTCATTTCCATGTAATTGAATGATGTCTAATTGATATTGATTAATTTTTGTAGCAATTTCCTGAATGGAAGCATCTACAAAAACGCCTACTTTTTTGGTAGTTTCAGGAAGTTCAGGAATAGTAGCTAAAGTCATCTTTCGTTTTGATTTTTCCCAAAAGATAAAACCCAAATAATCAGGATTTAAAGCCGATATTTCCTTAATATTTTCGGTTTCTTTCATGCCACAAATTTTTAGTTTTATGTTTTTCATGACATTAATTTTTGAATGAATCGTTTAGCTTCTAAACCAGGATTTTCGGTTTTCATAAAATGTTCTCCCATTAAAAATCCTCGATAACCAAATTGTTGTAATTCTTTAATTGCCTCAATAGAGCTAATTCCACTTTCAGATACTTTTACAAATTCATCTGGAATTTTATTAGCTAATTCTTTGCTGTAATCTAAACTCACTTCGAAGGTTTTTAAATTGCGATTGTTCACGCCAATCATGTCTAAACTTGGCATTATTGATTTTTCTAATTCTTCTAAATTATGAACTTCCAATAATATTTCTAACCCTAAACTTTGAGCAAATTCAGAAAGTTGTTTGATTTCTTCTCGAGTCAAAACCGCGGCAATTAGTAATATTACATCGGCTCCGTGCGCTTTAGCCTCTAAAATTTGGTATTCCTCAACAATGAATTCTTTTCGTAACAAAGGAATATTTACAGAAGCTTTTGCTAGCAATAAATCCTCCAAACTACCACCAAAATATTTAGCATCCGTTAAAACTGAAATTCCGCAAACACCTGCATTTTGATAACCTAAAACCACATCCTCCACAGCATGATTATTATTGATGACGGCTCTCGAAGGAGATCGACGTTTGTGTTCTGCAATAATTCCAGAAACACTATTTTTCAAAAGTTTACTTAATGAATAGGTTCGTGAGTTGAATAAAACAGAAGTTTCTAATTGCGAAACTGGAATAATACTTTTCTTTAATTCGACTTCTCGTTTTTTATCGGTGATGATTTTATCTAAAATATTCATGATTAATTACTTATTGCGATTAATTTTTTTAATTTTTCCAATGCTTTTCCGCTGGCTAAACTTTCTTGAGCCTTGGATAAAGCTTCTTCATAATTCGATTTTTCAACGGTTTGAATCGCGATTGCCGCATTAGCACTAACCACATTATTTTGAGCCGTAGTTCCTTTCCCAGAAATTACATCGAAGAAAATTTTAGCTGATTCGTCAACAGTTGTTCCTCCTTTAATAGTTTCAAGTTTACATTCTGGTAATTTGAAATCGGATGGTTTTAAAATTTGTTCGGAAGAATTTGAAATAATTTTTACTTCATCTGTTAAGGAAACTTCATCAAAACCGCTTAATCCATGTAAAATGGAGTAGTTGGTAGCGGTATTTTGGTATAAATACGCATACATTCG
>NZ_JAIWOF010000106.1 GCF_020217025.1 Flavobacterium sp.
AGCTAATTCCAAACTAAAAACTCCTACCATTTGGTTTTTGGGAAACGATGGATTTACCATAGGTCCCAACATATTAAAAAACGTTTTCACACCTAATTCTTTTCGAATCGGACCCACATTTTTCATAGCAGGGTGGAAGAGTGGCGCATGTAAAATGGCAATGTTCGTTTCTTCAATAGATTTGGTTAAGAAGTCAGAATCTTTCGTAAATTTTACTCCCATTTTTTCCATTACATTACTCGATCCTGAAATGGAGGAAACGCCATAATTTCCGTGTTTTGCGACTTTAATTCCAGCACCAGCGACTATGAAAGAAGCTAAAGTAGAAATATTGAAAGTGTCTTTACCATCGCCACCGGTTCCACATAAATCGATGGTATTGTAAGCGGAAAAATCAACCGGAATACACAATTCTAACAAAGCTTCTCGGAAACCCGCTAATTCTTCAATAGTAATGCTTCGCATCATATAAACTGTCATAAAAGCAGCAATTTGACTTGGATTATAACTTCCAGAAGAAATATTGACCAAAACTTCTTTGGCTTCTTCTTTGGTTAGGATTTCATGTTGAATTAATCGATTTAATATATTTTTCATGTGTTTCGAATTTTTAAAATTGGATATAAGTTGGGCTGTACGTCACTTATTTTGTGTTAGTGAAGCAAGAAATTAAGCGTGTATTTTGTTGCTAATTAATGGCTAAGCCAATTTTCTAGGATTTTTTTTCCGTAAGGAGTTAAAACACTTTCTGGATGATATTGCACTCCTCGAATATCAAAATGCGCATGTTTCATCGACATAATTTGACCGTTTTCATCTTTTGAAGTTACGATTAAATCAGAAGGAAGGTTTTCGTTGGAAACGACCCAAGAATGGTAGCGTCCTACTTCGAATTCATTTGGTAAATCGTTGAAAATAAAGTCGTCTTCGGTTTTGGTAACTTTAGTAGCCACACCGTGATACACTTTTTCTAAGTTGGTTAATTCTCCTGCAAAAACTTCTCCAATAGCTTGTAAACCTAGACAAACTCCGAAGATACTCTTAGTAGTAGCATATTTTTTGATAACCTCTTTCAATAAACCCGCTTCGTCTGGAATTCCTGGTCCTGGTGAAAGTAGAATTTTATCGAATTTTTCTAGCTCATTCAATTCAAATTCATCGTTTCTAAAAACGGTTACATTCGCATTCAAATCCTCTAAATAGTGGACCAAATTGTAGGTAAAACTATCGTAATTGTCTATAACTGCTATTTTCATGATGTCTTTTGTCTAAATGTTTTCTGCTAAATCTAAAGCTTTTTGTAAAGCACCTAACTTGTTGTATACTTCTTGCATTTCGTTTTCTTCTGATGAACTTTCTACAATTCCAGCTCCAGCTTGAAAATGTAGCGTATGATTTTTACTCAAAAAGGAACGAATCATAATCGCGTGATTGAAATTGCCTTCAAAATCTAACACTCCGATGGCACCACCGTAGAAACTTCGGTTCGTTTTTTCGATGTTTTCAATCAATTGCATGGCTTTTACTTTTGGTGCTCCAGTTAAAGTTCCTGCAGGGAAAGTCTTCGCAACTAATTCCATAAAAGTATGATTTTCTTTTAATTTTCCAGATACTTTTGAAACCAAATGAATCACGTGAGAGAAAAACTGCACTTCTTTGTATTTTTCTACTTTCACATCATGGCAACTTCGACTTAAATCGTTTCTTGCTAAATCTACAAGCATTACGTGTTCGCTGTTTTCTTTGGTGTCTTGCCCTAATTTTTTAGCTAATTCGGCATCTTGTTCGTCGTTTCCGGTGCGTTTGAATGTACCCGCGATAGGATGAATTTCAGCAAAATTATTTTTAATTACCAATTGCGCTTCTGGTGATGAACCGAATATTTTGAAATTTCCATAATCAAAATAGAACAAATAAGGAGAAGGATTGATACTTCTTAAAGCACGATATACATTTAACTCATCACCTTTAAAATCTTGTGAAAATCTTCTAGATAAGACCAATTGAAATACATCGCCACGTAAACAATGTTTTTTGGCTAACGAAACGTAGTTTTTGAATTCGTCATCAGTTAAGTTAGAAGTTCCGTTTCCTGATTTTTGAAACGAAAAAGAGGCAAAGTTTTTGGCTTGTAATAATTGTTCAATTTCGGCGATATTGTTGCTTCCGTCAAAGCTATGACAGAATAAATAGGCTTCGTTTTTGAAATGATTAATAGCGATGATATTCTTATAAACAGCGTAATAAATTTCAGGAATTTCGTTTTCTGACGATTTCTTCTCAATCGAAACTTTCTCAAAATACTGAATGGCATCGTAAGCTAAATAACCGAATAATCCTTGTGTTATAAATTTAAAATCTGATTTTTCGGTTTCAAATTGATTAGAGAAATTTTCGATTTCTTTCGCTACGTTTACATCAGCATCAATCGGAATAATTTCTGAAAAATCATCCGGGAAATTCGTTTCAATTTTTTGATTTTCTACTTTGATGGAAGCAATCGGATTGAAACAGATGTATGAAAAACTGTTGTCATTCGCATGATAATCCGAACTTTCTAACAGAATACTATTCGGAAATTTATCGCGAATTTTCAAGTAAACACTTACCGGTGTAATGGTATCGGCAAGAATTTGTTTGTAATTAGTATGTAACTTGTATTTTTTCATATTTGTTTAATTTTTGGCAATAAAAAAAGGCTTGTCGTGATTGACAAGCCTTTTCTATGTATTTGGTTTTAAATTATACTATAGCAGGTTTCGCTCACGACGTTTGACGTAAGTTAGACCACCACCAAGTATTGTTTAAAATTGAAATCATGTTCTTAATTGTATGTTGCAAATGTTTCTAAATATTTTTTGAATAAACAAATTATTTAATACAAATTTGGATATTTTGTTGGATTTACCTCATTCATTATCGCATAAACTTTCTCAAAAATGTCTTCTACAGAAGGTTTTGAGAAGTAATCTCCATCCGTTCCATAAGCTGGTCGGTGTGCCTTTGATGTTAGGGTTTGAGGTGCGCTATCTAAATGTTTATAGGCATTTTGGTTTTCTACAATTTCTTGTAAAATATAAGCACTTGCTCCACCAGGAACGTCTTCATCAATTACTAATAAACGATTTGTTTTTGCAATTGATTTTACAATGTCATGATTAATATCGAATGGTAATAACGATTGAATATCGATAATTTCAGCGCTAATTCCAACCGATTCTAACTCATTTGCCGCTTGTTCTACCAAACGTAATGTTGAACCGTAAGAAACTAATGTGATATCAGTTCCTTGTTTGATCGTTTCAACTACTCCTATTGGTGTTTTGAATTCACCTAAGTTGGTTGGCATTTTTTCTTTCAAACGGTAACCGTTCAAACATTCAATCACTAATGCAGGTTCGTCAGTTTCTAATAATGTGTTATAAAAACCAGCGGCTTTAGTCATGTTTCTTGGAACTAAAACGTGAATTCCTCGAATCGCATTGATAATCATTCCCATTGGAGAACCTGAATGCCAAACGCCTTCTAAACGATGACCACGAGTTCTTATGATTAACGGTGCTTTTTGGCGACCCGCTGTTCTGTATTGTAATGTCGCTAAATCATCACTCATGATTTGAATAGCGTACAACAAATAATCTAAATATTGAATTTCAGCAATCGGACGTAATCCTCTCATTGCCATTCCAATTCCTTGACCTAAAATTGTAGCTTCACGAATTCCGACATCGGCAACACGTAATTCTCCGTATTTTTCTTGCATGCCTTCCAAACCTTGGTTTACGTCACCAATGTTTCCAGAATCTTCACCAAAAATCAACGTTTCTGGATATTTTGAGAAGATAGCATCAAAGTTATCTCTTAAAACCAAACGTGCATCCACATCTTCCGCAGTTGCATCGTATGTTGGAGCTACTTCCTTTGTTTTTAAAACCGTTTTATCCGATTGTGAAAATAAGTGCGAACTGAATTTTGGTTGGATTTTCACCATATAATTTTCAATCCAAGTCGCTAAAGTCGCACGCGTATTTTCTTTTATAATCATGCGCAACACTTTACGAGCTGCTACTAAAATATCTTTACGAATTGGTTCTTTTATAGAAGCAACATCGTTAGCGATTTTCTCGATAAATACTTTGTTTTCACTTTGTGAAGCGATGGTATTTAGTAAACCAACTAATTCTTGTTGTTCTGCTTTTGTTGGCGCTGTAAAGTTGGTCCAAGCTGTTTTTTTACCTTCTAAAACGTCTTTTTTAGCTTGATTGTCAATTTCTTCTAATTCTTCTAAAGTAGCGATATTGTTTTCGATTAACCAAGTTTTCATTTTAGCTAAACAGTCAAATTCTGCTTCCCAAGCTAAACGTTCTGCATTTTTGTAACGCTCATGACTTCCAGAAGTAGAGTGACCTTGAGGTTGTGTTAATTCGCTTACGTGAACTAAAACAGGAACGTGTTCTTCACGCGCAATTTGCGATGCTTTTTGGTAGGTTTCAACTAAAGCTGGGTAATCCCAACCTTTAACACGTAAGATTTCGTAACCGTTGTTTTCTTCATCACGTTGGAAACCTTTTAAGATTTCAGAGATATTTTCTTTTGTGGTTTGATGACGTGCGTGCACTGAAATTCCGTATTCGTCATCCCAAACGCTCATTACCATTGGCAATTGTAAAACACCAGCAGCATTAATCGTTTCGAAGAATAAACCTTCTGAAGTGGAAGCATTTCCGATAGTTCCCCAAGCTACTTCATTTCCGTTTTCGGAGAAGTTGGTTTGGTTGATACCCGAAACATTTCTGTATATTTTTGAAGCTTGAGCCAATCCTAACAAACGCGGCATTTGCCCAGCAGTAGGAGAGATGTCAGAACTCGAATTTTTTTGTTGGGTTAAGTTTTTCCAATTTCCGTTTTCGTCTAATGAATGCGTTGCGAAGTGACCGCCCATTTGACGTCCAGCACTCATTGGATCAAAATTAATATCGGTATGGCCGTATAATCCAGCGAAGAATTGCTCGATATTCATAGCGCCAATTGCCATCATAAACGTTTGGTCACGATAATATCCTGAACGGAAATCTCCGTTTTGAAACGCTTTTGCTAAAGCTAATTGAGGTACTTCTTTACCATCGCCAAAAATTCCGAATTTGGCTTTACCTGTAAGTACTTCTTTTCTTCCAAGAAGACTACATTCTCTACTGATTCGGGCGATTTTATAATCGTTAATGACTTCTTTTTTGAAATCTTCAAAAGAAACTACTTCCGATGTTGTTGCTGTTTTCATAAGCCGTTTGTACGAAATTGATAATTCAACAAATTTAATTAAAACGACTTATAAAACAATACAGGGAGTGATATTTTTTTAATTATTATTAAATTATCAATGATTTTGATTTGAAAAACGCAATGAATTCATTGAAAAATGATTTTTAATTATTGAATTATCAAATAAATAGGCAAAAATCTATTAAAACCATTTTCTGGTAAATAGTGAAATTAATGTTTTAGGACTTAGAGTGACAACAAAACGAATTTGTTGTCCATAGTTAACATCATCCAAAGCAAATCCGTTAGAGGAATAAACGGGTAAGAATAGTTCAAAATAATCGGGAACCAAGTTTAAATGTAAGCCTGAATCGTAGACAAATTTTGCATTATCGTATTTGTTTTTTAACATTCCGGCATCGCCATATACTTGAATCCAATTCCAAATATTGAAAGTTCCGTTTATGGTAGTCATCCATTGGTTGGCAAATCTTGTATCTAATTTAGATTTGAATCCACCTTCTGCATAAACGTACTGTTGGCTATAAATTCCAGTTGTTTCGCTTCGTCCTAATAAATTATAATCGAACATATAATCGTTTGGTCTGTCTAACCCAAAACTAAAAAAATCGGTATTTACGCTCCTGTACATAAAAGCTCCAGCGAAAAAACGAAAACTAATTTGTCTATTGTTTTCGAATAATTTTCGGTAATGGATTTCTGTGGATATTTTACCAAATGAATTGGCAATTTGTAAATCATTTAATAAAGAAAAATGCTTTGTACCTTCCGATTGATAATTTCCGTACTTCGCATTGAAAATATTATAGTTTTCTGTATTAGTATCGGTTACAAATGGCGATTTATCTCTGTTAACGTAAATTTGTCGTAGTTGTATGAATTCATTTTTATTTACCCTAAGATTTTCATCTCTAAATTTAAATTGAACAACAGGTACAAAATTAGTATAAAAAGCATCTTTTGTGTAATGGAAACGGCTACCTGATATCATGTATCGGATGTTATATAACTTGCCTTTTTCGCGAATATTATCATCAACAAAGGCAGAAAATTTACCTACGATTGATCCCGTATTGCTAGAATACATTGGAGTCATATTGAAAGTAAATGGTTTGTTTAACATGGATTTGTTGTTAATTCGCATTCCCAAAGCAATACCATCATAAATATTAAATTCTACTTCTGGAACATAAAAGATTTGATTGTAATAAGGTTCTTCCAAATCTTTGAAAAATATGAATTTTATAGGACGATTATTAAAGAAGAAACCTTTTAAAGATTTCCAGTTATTTCTTAGGTTGTATTCTGGAACTTCGTTGTTATAATTTAATGTGATTTTATCAGCGTCTAATCTTGGAATTACAATCGTAGAATCAGTTTTAATTTCTGTCAACCACATTTTATTAATTATTTCATTATTTTTTAATTGATATAATGAAATGGGAACATTAGTATTCGTTTTATTGATGATATTCACCGAAATAGAATCTTTGGTTTTGGTGACTTTACCAAATTTATAATCGATTAAATCGCGTGTTTCAATTACCGTTCTAAAGAACCAATTGATGTCTTTTGGACTGTTTTTTACAAGAACGGTTTCAAACTGACGAGAATTTGTTCCAAAAAACTGATTTTCTTGAATGTATTCTTGAATGCTTTTATGAACAATTTCGTTTCCTAAATAGCTATCTAAATATTTTAAACTTAAGCCAGCTCTGTATTTATTAGCTATTTGTTCGTTGAATTTTATCAAGCGATTTTTTGGCTCATTAAGAGGTTGGTCTAAATTTTTACGAGCCATTAACATATACAAATAGCTGTATTGTTGATTGAAATCAAGATTGATAAAATGATACGGTTTTAAAATTTTTAGATGAGCAACATTTCCTGTCATTTTTAGTTCTGGGAAATACTCATCAGCATATTGCATCATTATGTAAACTTGAATTCCATCAGTAATCCAATAATCACGTCTTTGATTTAGATTTAGATTTTCTTTTAAATAATTGTTTAAATAAGTTTTTAAAAATTTCAATTCAAACATTAATTCATTAGAAAATGGACTCAAAAAGCTAGGCAATTGGTTTAAACCATAAAACGGCTGACGCGTGTAGTCTTCCTGAGTAATTAGGATTTTTGAAGTTAGTGGCAATCCTAGTTTTGAAGCTGTAAATCGACTTACTCTATCAAAAATTATCGCTTTGTCAATTTCTTTTACTCTAGAATCTTCAATTCCACAACTTACTTCAATAATTTCATTTTTGTAACTTTGATAGGTACTTTTAGGTTCTATTGTAATGACAACTTCATTTTTGTTTTTAGAATTTAGGAGGACTTTTTTAGTATCAATAAGTTCAATAAAATTGATTTCTTGTAGGTTACTAGATAAAGCATAGTCTTTTGGAAGTTCAAATTCAATTTCAAAATCAGAAAAAGCATTTGGAATATCATCTAAATTTTCATTGCTGTATTGTATAAATTGTTTATGTTCAAATCGAGCTGGATTTAAATACCAGTTTTTTAATACGATTCGTCCATCATTATAGTACCCGTATTTGGTAAATTTTGAGTCTGGAATTTTAACAGTGTAAACCAATGTAAAGGTTTGTTTTGAACAAGGTAAAATGGGTTGATTGAGTTTTAATTTTACTAAATCAACTTTGGTATTAGGTCGATTCCAATTAACGGTTTGAAAACCGTTATCTACTATAGTTTTAATTTCTGTGAAACCTCTTTCTTTTTCAGTTGCTAAATGAAATGCTCTCACATATTCATCGGAATATTTTTTTGCTAATGCAGAAGATTTTGAGGAGAAGGCATTATTCCAATCGTTAAGAATAATATGGTCTAAAGTATCGTTACTAGTATTGTTAAAAGTTAAAATCTGTTTAATCAATAGCGTTTTATCTTCTGTATTAACTCTTACAGTCATTCTAGAAGAATGTTGAGAGATAACAAGAATTGGAAATAAGAAAATGATTATTTTAATTATAAATTTCAAAATCGATTAATTAGTTTTTAATTAGATGACAAATAGATCAAAAAGTTGCTTAACGACTGCAAAATATAAAAATACTCGTACAATAGCCTTAAAAAACGCTTAAAATTAATAAGTATTGTTAAAAAATGATAGTGCTTTCATTTTTATATTCGTATTTTTGATAAAAATAGTTTTTATGCCCCTAAAATTACTTACCCTATTATTCCTTATGTTAGGAATGTTTAACTACTCTCAAGTTGTTATTAACGAGGTAGATGCAGATAATCCAGGAAGTGATGTTAAAGAATTTATTGAATTAAAATCTGCTACACCAAATTTTCCTTTGGATGGTTATGTACTTGTTTTTTTTAATGAATCAAATTCCTCAAGCTATTACACCTATGATTTAGATGGTTTTGTAACAGACATAAATGGAATTATTCATTTTGGAAATGTTATGGTAGAGCCTTCTCCAGCAGGTAATATTCCGAATAGTAAAATTCAAAACGGACCAGATGTAGTAGCACTATATCTTGGAAACGGTTCTGATTTTCCATATACAACTACTACAGGAACTTTGGCAACTCTAACAAATTTAATTGATGCGGTTGCTTATTCCAATAGCAATACTGTAGTGGCAACAAATTTAATGTCGATTTTAAATTTATCAGTAAGTTCTGCTGATATTGAAACATCAACTTCGGTTTCAAAATCAATTCAAAGAAAAAATGATGGAACTTATGAAGTAAAACCACCAACTCCCGGTGTTAACAATGATGGAAGTGGAATAGTATTAAATTATGTAACGGTTTCAACTTCTCAAGTGAGTTATAATGAAGGTGATGTTTTTAATATTATTTTTACGACAAGCCAACCTGTTACAACTGCTAATCTAGATATAAACTTCACACTTAACAATGGAAATTTTAATAGTAGTGATTATTCGGGAACTTTATCAGTTACAATTCCAATAGGTCAAAGTTCAACACAAACAAGTATCACTTTAACAGACGATAGTTTTGATGAGGGAGATGAAGAAATGTTGATTAATGTTCAGCCTTTAGCTTTAGGATATGTTTCAAATAATAATAATATCATAGTAAGAATTTACGATAACGATTTTATAGTTCAATCTTATGGAACTCCTTTAACCCCAACTTATGGACTAGTAACACCAACTATTCCTGCTGGGTATTACGATTCTTTAGAAGGTCTATCTGGTAATGCATTAAAGCAAGCGCTACAAGATATAATTGCAAATCCAGCGGTTGTTCGAGCACATAGTTATGGTGATATTTGGGAAATACTCAAAAGTGCTGATATAAATCCTGAAAACAGTAATCAAGTTTGGATGTATTATGTTGAGTCACCAAAACCAAAATTAGATCAGCAAGTTGGAAGTAGTGGTGTAGGAAAATGGGTAAGAGAACATGTTTTTGCGCAAGCAAGAGGAGGTTTTTCTGGAGGAACATCCTCTACTGCAGATGGAATCAATATTTGGTTACCAACAAATGCAAATGATATTTTATCTGCTCATTCAGATGCACATCACTTACACGCTGAAGATGGACAAGAAAATATTATTAAGAGTAATAAAGATTTTGGTTTAGGAGATTATAATGGACCATCGGGAACACAAGGAAAATGGAAAGGAGATGTAGCTAGATCATTGTTTTATATGGCTGTTAGATATAACGCATTAAGTTTAGTTAATGGTAATCCATCAGATATTTCAGGGAA
>NZ_JAIWOF010000107.1 GCF_020217025.1 Flavobacterium sp.
CCAAATATTAGGTGATTTAGCAACTTTACTAACTTGGAATACGACTGACCCTAGAGACGATTTTGAAATGAATCGTAATAATTACATATATACTTGGCAAATGAATCGTAACCCATTCATTGATTATCCTAATTTAGCGGATTATATTTTTGGAGCTAATTTTGGCCTACCTTGGTTTTCAACTTTATCTTCTCAAACTCCAATTGAAAATAGAGTAGCTGTTTATCCAAATCCAGCTTCTGAATACTTAATTGTTTCTGGTTTAGAAGGAACTTCAAAAGTTGAAATCTATACCATAACAGGGCAATTAGTTCAAACTGAAAATTTTGAAAACGAAACCCGCATCAAGTTAGATTTAAATGCCGGAATGTACTTGGTTAAAGTTACAAATGGCGTTCAAAGTACTACCAAAAAAATCATTGTAAAATAGACTTTTTTCTATTTTTAAAAAATGTTAAAATAAGTTAAAAATTTCTAAAGACATAATTTTTGGCAGTATTATTGGGTTATTAATTCAAATAACTATTAAATTTAATGACTATGGAAACTATTAAGAACAGAATAGCGACGCTTTTTGGGGTATTAATTTTAGTATTTATGTTGGTAGTTCCAACAGACGTTTTTTCGCAAGGACCACCACCTTGGGCACCGGCTCATGGGTATAGAGCAAAAACAAGACATATTTACTTTCCTGACCAAAACATGTATTATGATATTCAAAGAGGAACTTATATTTATTTTAATAACGGAAAATGGGCAGTAAGTGTAAAAGTTCCTTCAATTTTTGTAGGTATTAATTTAGGTAGAAGTACTCAAATAGAATTAGATTTTTATGGCGATAGCCCGCAACGCTACAATTATTCACACAAAACAAAATATAAAGTAAAAAAACACCACCATCACGATCATAAACACAGTAAAGGTAATGGTCACCCAGGGAAAGGCCATGGAAAAGGCCACGGTAAATAATAAAAAAAGGTCAGATTTTAAATCTGACCTTTTTTGTTTTATATTCCTGCTATTTCTTTTAGTTCCTTTACAAATCGTTCTGCTAAAATATCAGCTTCTGATTGTGTTGGAGCTTCCGTATAAATTCTAATAATTGGTTCGGTGTTCGATTTTCGTAAATGCACCCATTCGGTTGGGAAATCAATTTTCACTCCGTCAATAGTAGAAATGTTCTCTGATTTGTATTTTTCGGTTAGCGTAGCTAAAACAGTATCAACATCGATTTGAGGTGTTAACTCAATTTTGTTTTTACTCATATAATATTGAGGAAAACTTGCTCTAATTTCAGCAACCGTTTTATCTTGGTTAGCTAAATACGTTAAAAATAAAGCAGCACCAACAATACTATCTCTTCCATAGTGCGATGATGGATAAATAATTCCACCATTACCTTCACCACCAATTATTGCGTTGGTTTTCTTCATTAATTCTACCACATTTACTTCTCCTACAGCACTTGCTTGATAGGTACCACCATGTTTTTCTGTAATATCGCGTAAAGCACGAGAAGACGACATATTAGAAACTGTATTTCCAGGAGTTTTTGATAAAACGTAATCAGCAACAGCTACCAAAGTATATTCTTCACCAAACATTTCACCATCATTAGAAATGAAAGCTAATCGATCCACATCTGGGTCAACTACAATTCCGAAATCAGCTTTTTCTTCTACAACTAATTTACAAATATCACCTAAATGTTCTTTTAAAGGCTCTGGATTGTGAGGAAAATGACCGTTTGGATTGCAATATAATTTTACTACTTCAACGCCCATTTGTTCTAGTAAATTTGGGATAATAATTCCACCAGAAGAATTCACACCATCCACAACTACTTTGAATTTCTTTGTTTTTACCAAATCAGCATCAACCAAAGGCAATTCTAATACTTCATCAATGTGAATATCCATGTAAGCATTGTTTTCCGTAACTTCTCCTAATGAATCCACATCGGCAAAATCAAAGGCTTCGGCTTCTGCAATTTCTAGAATTTTTGCTCCATCGGCACCGCTTAAAAATTCGCCTTTTGCATTTAATAATTTCAAAGCATTCCATTGTTTTGGATTGTGCGAAGCTGTTAAGATAATTCCGCCATCCGCTTTTTCCATTGGAACGGCAATTTCAACCGTTGGAGTAGTGGATAAGCCTAAATCGATTACATCAATGCCTAATCCAACTAATGTATTCACAACCAAATTATGAATCATGGGTCCCGAAATCCTCGCATCTCGACCAATGACTACTTTTAATTTATCTTTTGCAATGTTTTGTTTTAGAAAGGTTCCGTAAGCAGAAGCAAATTTCACCGCATCAACTGGAGTTAAATTATCATCCACTTTTCCGCCAATGGTGCCACGAATTCCTGATATTGATTTTATTAATGTCATTATTTTAGTTTAAAAGTTTATAGGTTTAAAAGTTTAATAGTAAACCGAATTGTGTCACAAATATAAAAAGTTAGAAATTGGAATTCGTCAAAAATTAGAAAGATTTTTATATATTTACTCTTGATAATTATGTGTAAACGAAATCACCAATCCTTTTAAACTTATAAACACATAAACTTTTAACCTTTTCCAACATGAATTTTCTCGCTCATATTTATTTGTCAGGTGAAGATGATTTTGTCAAAATTGGCAATTTCATGGCAGATAGTATTCGCGGCTCCCAATATTTAGATTATCCAAATTCACTGCAAAAAGGGATTTTGTTGCACCGACATATTGATAGTTTTACAGATGCTCATCCAATTTATCGCAAAAGTAAACATCGTTTGCACGAAAAATACGGACATTATTCGGGTGTGATTATGGATATTGCATATGATCATTTCTTAGCGAAAAATTGGAGTAAATATTCCAATGAAAAATTAGAAGATTACGCTGCTGATTTTTACCAATTGGTGCAAGATAACTTCGAAATCCTTACCGAAAGAACGAAAGGAATGTTACCTTATATGATTGGACGAAATTGGCTAGTAAGTTATGCAACAATCGCTGGGTTGGAAATGATTCTTTTTCAAATGGATTATAAAACCAAGCATCGCGTGCACATGCAAGAAGCAATTGTGGAAATTCAAGATTTTTACACCGAATTTGAATCGGAATTTTTTCAGTTTTTTGAAGAATTAGTACTTTCGTGCCAACAAAAATTAAAGGAACTCAATGAAATTTTGTAGTGATTTAGAAGCTGATTTTCGAAAAGCATCCAATAGCGAATTGGCAATTCCAATGGAAAATTACATGAAGAATAATTTTACCTATTTTGGAATTAAAACCGAGAAAAGACGAGCAATTTTCAAATCAAACCACGAACAAAATAAAGCAGAAGTCAAATCTAACTTTAGAGCTATTGCTTTGGAATTGTTCCAAATGAAAGAACGCGAATTTCATCAAACTGCAATAGATTTATTACTAAAAGAGTTCAAGAAAAAATTTGTTTTAGAAGATATTCAATTGATTGAAAAACTGATAATTACCAATTCTTGGTGGGATTCAGTTGATACGATTGCGAAGTATATTTTAGGGGGTTATTTGTCGCAATTTCCTTCGGAGACTTTAAAAGTAATTGAACGTTTTTCAAATTCTGAAAACATGTGGTTAAATCGAAGTGCTATTTTGTTTCAATTGAGTTATAAGGAAAAAACTAATTTCGAAATTCTAAAATCGGAATGCGAAAAGCATAAAGATTCCAACGAATTTTTCATTCAAAAAGCAATTGGTTGGGCTTTACGCGATTATAGTAGATTCAATCCAAAAGGAGTCGAAATATATGTGAATTCAACCAATTTAAAACCATTAATTAGAAGAGAAGCCTTACGTTTACTCTAATTTTGTTTTATTTTTCAGATTAAAGATTTACCTTCGTAAAATACTTCAAGACAATGCCAAAAAAGAAATCTTTTTCCTTAAAAACGTTTACACACAAAACCTTCCGACGTTTAGAGCGATTTGTTTTTCTTTTAAAATCGTTACTAACACCACGGCAGTTTATATATTTTTCGTGCGTTTTAGTTGGAATTTCTTCAGCTTTAGCCGTAATTATTCTAAAAACGTTTGCGCATTGGGTTTATAAATCAGCTCAAAGATTAGATGATGTATTCCATCTTCCTTACAGTAATAGTACGCTGCCAATCATTGGTATTATTATCACCGTTATCATTGTTAAAAAGGTTTTGGATGGTTCTATTGAAAAAGGAACTTCTCAAATTATGTATGCTGTCGCCAAAAAGCGCGGAATCATGCCTAGAAAGCAAATGTTTGCCCAAATCATTACAAGTTCGTTTACGGTAGGTATGGGTGGAAGTGCAGGTTTAGAGTCGCCAATTACCGTTACGGGAGCTGCTTTTGGGAGTAATTATGCACAAAATTATCGTTTAAGTTATAAGGATAGAACGCTTTTATTAGCCTGTGGTGTCGCTGCCGGAATTGGTGCTGCTTTCAACGCCCCGATTGCAGGAGTATTGTTTGCTATTGAAGTGGTACTAGCTGAAATTAGTATTACAGCCTTCATTCCAATTATGATTAGTGCGGCAACGGGTGCTTTGGTTTCAACGGTAATGTTGAATGAAAACATCTTGTTTTCATTTAAAAAAGTACAGTTTTTCGATTATCATAATTTACCCTATTATATTTTACTAGGCGTTTTAAGTGGCCTAGTTTCCATAAATTATGCGAGAACTTTCAGAAAAATTGAACACTATTTTAGTGGATTAAAATTTAATATCATCAATAAAGCATTGTTTGGAGCCGGAATTTTAGGTGTCTTGATTTTCTTGTTTCCTTCTTTATTTGGTGAAGGATATGAAAGTATTAAAACGTTAGCTGATAGTAATCCTGAGGGTTTGGTTCAAAATACTATTTTCGAGCGCTTTCAAGAATCCAAATGGATTCTGTTGTTGTTTGTTGGAGCTACCATGTTAATAAAAGTTTATGCTACAAGTTTGACATTAGGTGCTGGTGGAAATGGTGGAAATTTTGCTCCTTCGCTTTTTGTAGGTTCGTATTTAGGGTTTTGTGTGGCTTATTTTTTCAATATAATCGGTTTCGCTAAGTTGCCAATTGGAAACTTTACTCTTGTAGGAATGGCTGGAATATTGAGCGGATTATTTCATGCACCATTAACTGCAATTTTCCTTATTGCTGAAATTACTGGAGGTTATAATTTGATGGTTCCTTTAATGATTGTTTCATCGGTAAGTTTTGCGATTTCTAAACGTTTCGAGCCTTATTCCTTTGATATTAAAAATTTGGCTGATAAAGGTGAAGTTTTTACGGATAATCGTGATGCTAATATTTTGAATTCTATTGATGTAGCTAAATTAATTCAAACTGATTTCAAACCCATTTCGGTTAGTGATAATTTGGAAGAATTAGTTGAGAAAATCCAGCAATCGGATATCGATGTTTTTCCTGTTTTGGATGAAAAAAATAAGTTATTAGGTTTGATATTGCTAGATGAAATTCGACCAATAGTTTTCTCGCAATTCAAAGTAAAATACACTTCCACAAACGAAGTCATGCAACCACCAAAAGAAATTATTTTCTATGATGAAACCTTAGAAACCATCATGGAGAAATTTGACACATCAGGTTGTAAAGTCTTACCGGTTTTAAAAGATGGAATCTTCCTTGGATTCATTTACAAACAACTTATTTTGGAAAAATACAGAATGCGATTGAAATCGATGATAATTGAGTAAAGTATAGTTTGAAATTAATAAATTTCTTCACACTTGTCTACAATAAAAATTGGATTGAATTCAGTATCTTTGCGTTTTGCTTAAAAAAACATGCAACACACAGAAGAAACTATCGAAATTATTGGAGCAAGAGCTCATAATCTTAAGAACATAGACGTTACTATTCCGCGCGAAAAACTTGTAGTTATTACAGGTTTGTCGGGTTCTGGAAAATCGTCATTGGCTTTTGATACCATTTATGCAGAAGGCCAAAGAAGGTACATCGAAACCTTCTCAGCTTATGCACGACAGTTTTTGGGTGGTTTAGAACGTCCTGATGTAGACAAAATCGACGGACTTTCTCCTGTAATTGCTATTGAGCAAAAAACTACAAGTAAATCGCCTCGTTCTACTGTGGGAACAATTACTGAAATTTATGACTTCTTACGTTTGTTGTATGCTCGTGGCGCTGATGCTTACAGTTACAATACGGGCGAAAAAATGGTTTCGTATTCTGATGAGCAAATCAAGCAATTGATTTTAGAGGATTTCAATGGGAAACGCATCAATATTTTAGCACCGGTTGTTCGTTCTCGTAAAGGACATTATCGCGAATTATTTGAGCAAATTGCTAAACAAGGTTTCTTAAAAGTTCGTGTAAATGGCGAGATTCGTGATTTAGAATACGGTATGAAAGTCGATCGTTATAAAACGCATGATATTGAAATCGTAATTGATAGAATGGCGATTGATTTAGAAGAAGATACCGATAAACGCCTATCAGAAAGCATCAAAACTGCGATGTATCATGGCGAAGATGTCATGATGGTTATCGAGCAAGAAAGCCAAGAAGTGCGTTTTTATAGCCGTAATTTAATGTGTCCGTCTTCTGGAATTTCCTATCCTAATCCAGAACCCAATAATTTCTCATTTAACTCTCCAAAAGGAGCTTGTCCGTGTTGTAACGGATTAGGAACGGTAAATGAAATCAACCTTCAAAAAATTATCCCAAATCCAAAATCATCTATAAAAAATGGTGGTTTTGCTCCTTTAGGCGAATATAAAAGTTCATGGATTTTCAAGCAATTGGAAATTATCGCACAAAAATATGATTTCAAAATAACCGATGCCATAGAAACCATTCCGCAAGAAGCAATGGAGATGATTTTGTATGGTGGAAACGAAAAGTTTTCAGTCGTTTCAAAGGTTATGGGAATTACAAAAGATTATAAAATCGATTTTGAAGGGATTTCAAATTTCATTAAAAATCAATACGATAATTCCGATTCGGCAAGTATCAAACGTTGGGCAAAAGAATTTATGGACGAAAATGATTGTCCAGAATGTGAAGGAACGCGTTTGCGAAAAGAATCGTTATATTTCAAACTAAACGGGAAAAATATCGGCGAGTTAGTGCAAATGGATGTAGCCGAATTATCCGAATGGTTTGCAGATTTAGATAATCATTTATCTGAAAAGCAAAAAGTTATCGCAGTTGAGGTTGTAAAAGAAATAACAGCGAGATTGCAATTTTTGTTAGATGTTGGTTTGAATTATTTATCCTTAAACCGAAGCTCAAAATCGCTTTCAGGTGGTGAAGCACAACGTATTCGATTGGCTACGCAAATTGGTTCGCAATTGGTTGGCGTTTTATATATTTTAGATGAACCAAGTATCGGTTTGCACCAAAGAGACAACGAACGTTTGATTAAATCGTTAGAAAGTTTACGCGATATTGGTAACTCAGTAATCGTAGTAGAACACGATAAAGACATGATTGAACGTGCCGATTATGTGATTGATATTGGTCCGAAAGCAGGTCGTTTTGGAGGACAAATCATCAGTAAAGGAACTCCGAAAGAATTGCTAAAAGAAAATACCATTACGGCTCAGTATATGAATGGTAAAATGCAAATTGAAGTGCCAAAAACACGTAGAGAGGGTAACGGAAAATCAATCAAGTTATCCGGAGCAACTGGGAATAATTTAAAAAATGTTTCGATTGAAATTCCGTTAGGAAAATTAGTTTGTGTTACTGGAGTTTCTGGAAGTGGAAAATCGACATTGATTAATGAAACATTGTATCCAATTTTAAACGCACATTTTTTCAATGCAGTTAAGAAACCACAACCTTACAAAAAAATTGAAGGTTTAGAACATATTGATAAAGTAATCGACATCGACCAAAGTCCGATTGGAAGAACACCGCGTTCTAATCCAGCGACTTATACTGATGTTTTTTCAGAAATTAGAAGTTTATACACGCAAACGCCAGAAGCGATGATTCGTGGCTACAAACCAGGAAGATTCAGTTTCAATGTAAAAGGAGGACGTTGTGAAACTTGTGAAGGTTCAGGCGTTCGCACGATTGAAATGAGCTTTTTACCAGATGTTTATGTAGAATGTGAAACCTGTATGGGAAAACGATTCAACAGAGAAACATTAGAAATTCGCTATAAAGGAAAATCGATTTCTGATGTGTTGAATATGACAGTAGATGAAGCGGTAGATTTCTTCGAAAATATTCCAAAAATTTATCGAAAAGTAAAAACGATTCAAGATGTTGGATTGGGTTATATCACATTAGGTCAACAAAGCACAACGCTTTCAGGTGGTGAAGCGCAGCGTATCAAATTGGCAACGGAACTTTCTAAAAAAGACACGGGAAATACCTTTTATATTTTAGACGAACCTACAACAGGTTTACATTTTGAAGATATTCGAGTTCTTATGGATGTCATCAACAAGTTAGTGGATAAAGGAAACACAGTGTTAATTATCGAACATAATTTAGATGTGGTAAAATTATCAGATTATGTAATTGATATTGGTTATGAAGGAGGAAAAGGTGGAGGAGAAGTAGTAGCTAAAGGGACTCCAGAGGAAATCGTGAAAAATAAAAAAAGTTATACGGCGCAGTTTTTGAAAAAAGAATTATCTTAGCAACCTAATTACTACACACAACAACACTGCTAAAACTTTATTATTTAATCGTAATAGTTTGTTTACAAACAAATTAACTAAAATTACTATGGCAGCAGATCAGTACGAAAACGAAGACCACAGAATTCAAGAGAAATTCAAGCAAAAGACTTGGAATGAAATAAGAACCAATGATTCATGGGCAATTTTTAAAATCATGTCAGAATTCGTAAATGGTTACGAATCGATGGGAAGAATTGGTCCTTGTGTCTCTATTTTTGGTTCGGCAAGAACAAAACCAGAAGATAAATATTATTTATTAGCTGAAAAAATCGCTTACAAAATTAGTAAAGCAGGTTACGGAGTAATTACCGGTGGTGGTCCTGGTATCATGGAAGCAGGAAACAAAGGAGCACATTATGGAGGCGGAACTTCGGTAGGCTTAAACATCGAATTGCCTTTTGAACAACACTTTAATCCGTATATCGATAAAGACAAAAACTTAAACTTTGATTACTTCTTCGTGAGAAAAGTAATGTTTGTAAAATATTCGCAAGGTTTCGTGGTAATGCCAGGAGGTTTTGGAACATTGGACGAATTATTTGAAGCGGTAACTTTGATTCAAACTAAGAAAATTGGAAAATTCCCGATTATTTTAGTGGGAACTGAATTTTGGTCAGGTTTATTAGATTGGATTAAAAATGTGATGATTGACAAAATGAAAAACGCCAATCCAGAAGATATGAACTTAATCAAAGTAGTTGATACAGAAGATGAGGTATTGGAAGCATTAGATAACTTCTATAAAAAATACAACTTATCACCAAACTTCTAAAATAAAAAAAGTCCTTCAATTCGAAGGACTTTTTTTATTTTGATATGAATTCTTTAATTTTTTCAATTACTGCTTCATCGCCTAAAATTTTACGATGTCCTAAACCTTCCGTAATCACCAATTCTGAACCTTGTAAATGTTCATGAATATGATAAGCCGCTTTGACTGAAACATCATCGTCTTCTTTATCGTGCATGATTAAAACAGGGATTTTAATTTCTGCTGCTGCTTTGTAAGCCGAATAATCACTCATTTTTCCAACAAAACGTTTTTCAAAATGATCTCTTAATTTGATTCCGTATTCTGGTTTTAATTGTAATTTATTGATAAAATCATCAATGATGTCTTGAATGATATCGCCAGCTCCAATGGTAACCGCCTTTTTAACATTCAAATTTTGTTTAATCGCATTCAAAACCGACATACCACCAAGCGAATGTCCAATAGCATATTCAAACGAACCGTATTGTTTTTCCAATTCTAAAATTGAAGCAATAAATTCGGTCATTATCGAATAATTTCCTTTTGATTTTCCGTGTGCTGGCGCGTCAAAA
>NZ_JAIWOF010000108.1 GCF_020217025.1 Flavobacterium sp.
CTTATGGTCGTGTAGCCCATTTTTAGTAACTCATCCGCAATTTTAACCAATTGTGTTCCGCGACCAGACCATCCGTGAACTAAAAGTACCTTTTTATCACTTTTTCCGTATTCATAAACTACAATTTCTTTGTTTATAGATGGAACCATAATACTTTTTTGAACACTTTCGCGTTCCATGTGTAGTTCACGTTTTGGTAGTTTATGCCGAATTGGAGTCGTAAAAAGTTTAGCCGCAAATTTAGTTGTTAAACTAGGAGAAATAGCTTGCAAAAATTTTGCTGTATATAAAATAGGTTTAGGTATTTCGATAACTTGCGATTGCTTTTGTTTCTTTTTGGACATGTTCAGAAATTTTGTGCAAGTTACAATTTATATGATGTTTGGTTTAATATTTGATTATAAAATATAGTTAAAAAATGATGCAAAAATTGAATCCGACAAACAGCTTAAAATTAAAAAAAGATGTAATTTTGTAAAAAATCGATTACTTATGAATATGAAATTTAAAATTGTAGTACTTCTTGCTTTTGCACTTGTGATATCGTGTGCTAAAAATCCGTTTACAGGAAAGAGTACTTTGGCTTTAGTTCCAAATAGTGAAATTTTGCCATCAGCTTTTCAACAATATAATCAGTTTTTATCTGAAAATAAAGTAATTACGGGTACAAGCGATGCGAAAAGAGTAGAGACAGTTGGATCTAAAATCAAAGTTGCCGCTGAACGTTGGTTAAATGCTAACGGATATGCTAATTATTTAGAAGGATATGCTTGGGAATATAAATTAGTAGATAGCAAAGAAGTAAATGCTTGGTGTATGCCGGGAGGAAAAATCGTTTTTTACACGGGTATTATGCCAATTTGTAAAGACGATGCAGGTATGGCAACTGTAATGGGACATGAGGTAGCGCATGCTTTAGCCAATCACGGTCAACAACGAATGAGTGCTGGTGTTTTACAACAAGCTGGAGCGGCGGGAGTAGCAGTAGCTACTGGGAATAAATCGCAAGAAACACAACAAATTGCAATGACAGCATATGGTGCGACAACTCAATTTGGTGGAATGCTGCCATTTAGTAGAGCGCATGAAAGTGAAGCAGATATGATTGGATTAACCTTAATGGCAATTGCAGGTTATAATCCTGATACGGCTGTTGCATTTTGGGAAAGAATGGCGGCACAATCAGGAGGACAAGCACCACCAGAATTTATGAGCACACACCCTAGTAATGCTACTCGTATTGCTAAGATTAAAGAATTAATTCCTAAAGCAAAGGCTGAAGCGGCTAAGTTTGGCGTTACTTTTAAATAATTAAAAAATTACTATTATATTTGAATCCCGACATTGTCGGGATTTTTTATTTTAAATCAATTGCTATGCAACAACTTCAAAAAGGAGATTCAAAACTTTTAAATGCTTGGGCTTTTTACGATTGGGCAAACTCGGTTTATGCTTTGGTGATTTCTTCAACCATTTTTCCATTGTATTACGGAGCTTTATTCCGCCAAAAAAATATTGAAGAAATTGTTTTGTTTGGATTTTCTATTCGAAGTGAAGCATTGATAAGTTATGTAACTGCTTTAGGATTTTTAATCATTGCTTTTATCTCACCATTATTATCAGGAATTGCCGATTACTTAGGAAACAAAAAGTTTTTCTTGAAGCTTTTTTGTTACGTTGGGGCGATTTCATGTATGTCATTGTACTTTTTTTCAATAGATGATGAAATGGTTGTTTTAAGTTTGGTTTCCTACTTATTGGCTTTAATTGGTTTTTGGGGAAGTTTAGTATTTTATAATTCGTATTTACCCGATATCGCTCATAAAGAACAACAAGATAAGATCAGCGCAAAAGGATTTAGTTTAGGATATGTGGGTAGTGTTGTTTTGTTGTTGATTTGTTTAGCTATGGTTATGTCAGTAGCGGATGACCAAAAACTGCAAATGATGCAATATTCCTTTCTTTTAGTGGGTATTTGGTGGTTAGGTTTCAGTCAATACACATATTATTATCTACCAAATAATAAAAACGAAAACAAACTGCATAAGAATGTACTATTCAATGGTTTTAAAGAGTTGCGAAAAGTTTGGCAACAAATTAAAGAATTAAAATCCTTACGACGTTATTTAGGAGCCTTCTTCGTTTATAGTATGGCAGTGCAAACTATCATGATTATTGCAGCTTATTTTGGAGAAAAAGAAGTACAATGGGGAAGTGATAGTAAACGAACCATGGGATTAATAATTAGTATTTTATTGATTCAATTAATTGCGGTTTTAGGTGCTTGGCTAACATCAAAACTTGTTGCTAAATATGGAAATATTGTAGTTTTAATTGGTTTAAATTTCTCCTGGATTTTAATTTGTACATACGCCTATTTTGTTATCACTCCAAACGATTTCTATATTGCTGCCGCTTTTGTGGGATTAGTAATGGGAGGAATTCAATCGTTATCGCGTTCTACTTATTCTAAATTTATTCCAGAAGACACAAAAGATACTACTTCTTTCTTTAGTTTTTATGATGTTGCTGAGAAAATCGGAATTGTTATCGGAATGTTTACCTATGGTTATATCGCCGATGTAACTGGAAAAATTCAAAATGCCATCCTATTTTTAATCCTATTTTTCGTGATAGGATTACTTCTTTTGTTGCGAGTTCCTAAAAAGTAATGTTCTTGGCATACATCTTGAACTATTACTTCTGAAATTGCTATTTAAAATTATTTTATGATTTGATTATCAATAAAATAGCGTCTTAATGCGTACCTTTGAATACATTTTCAAATGATAATTACTGACAAAAAGACCATAAATATTATTATGCCGAATCAAAAAATACTAGCGCTTGACAATTTGTCACTTCAAGAAATGGATCCAGATGCGGAATTGATTCCGTTAATGACGCCTGAAGATGAAGAAGAAATGAACAACGAGGCTTTGCCTGAAGATATTGCCATTTTACCTTTACGAAATACCGTTTTATTCCCTGGAGTTGTAATTCCAATTACTGCTGGAAGAGATAAATCGATTAAATTAATCAATGATGCCAATGCCAAAGGTAAAATAATTGGTGTTGTAGCACAAATTGATGAAAACGTAGAAGAACCAACTCCAAATGACGTACATCACATTGGAACAGTGGCTCGAATCATGCGCGTTTTAAAAATGCCTGATGGAAATACAACTGTAATTCTTCAAGGTAAAAAACGTTTTGAAATAGAAAATTTTACTCAAGAAGAACCTTATTTAAGAGCTACTATTAAAGAGGTTGCAGAAGAGCGTCCAAATGATAAAAACGTAGAATTCAAAGCAATTGTAGAATCAATTAAGGAATTGGCTATCCAAATTATCAAGGAAAGTCCAAACATTCCAACAGAAGCTACTTTTGCGATTAAAAATATCGAAAGTAATCCGTTTTTAATCAATTTTGTTTCTTCTAATATGAATCTTTCGGTTGAAGAAAAACAAGAATTATTATCGATTCCAAATTTAAAAGATAGAGCATTAGAAACGTTGCGTTACATGAATTTAGAGCTTCAAAAATTAGAAGTTCGCAACGATATTCAGTCGAAAGTTCGTTTTGATTTAGACCAACAACAACGCGAATATTTCTTGCAGCAACAAATGAAAACCATTCAAGAAGAATTGGGTGGCGTTTCCTATGAAGCAGAAATTGAAGAAATGCGTGCCAAAGGGAAAAAGAAAAAATGGGACGATAAAACAGCGCAACATTTCGAAAAAGAATTATCTAAATTGCAACGTACCAATCCAAATTCGCCTGATTTTGGGATTCAACGCAATTACATCGAGTTGTTTTTAGAATTGCCTTGGAACGAATTTACCAAAGACAATTTCGATTTAAAACGCGCTCAAAAAATTCTAGATAGAGACCATTATGGTTTAGAAGATGTAAAGAAACGTATTGTCGAACATTTGGCAGTTTTAAAACTTCGTAACGACATGAAATCACCAATTTTATGTTTGTACGGACCTCCGGGAGTTGGTAAAACATCAATTGGAAAATCCATTGCTGAAGCTTTAGGAAGAGAATATATCAGAATGTCATTAGGTGGTTTACGTGATGAAGCAGAAATTCGTGGTCACCGTAAAACCTATATTGGTGCGATGCCAGGACGAATTCTTCAAAATATTAAGAAAGCCAAAACATCAAATCCAGTTTTCGTATTGGATGAGATTGATAAATTGTCATCAAGTCATAATGGTGATCCATCTTCGGCTTTGTTAGAAGTTTTAGATCCGGAACAAAACAAAGAATTCCATGATAATTTCTTGGAATTAGGGTATGATTTATCAAAAGTGATGTTCATTGCCACTTCAAATAGCTTGTCAACTATTCAGCCAGCACTTCGCGACCGTATGGAAATCATCGAAATGACTGGTTATACTATTGAAGAGAAAATCGAAATCGCTAAAACACACTTGTTGCCAAAACAATTAAAAGAACACGGATTAACGGCTAAAGATTTACAAATTGGTAAAAAACAATTAGAAAAAATCGTAGTAGGTTACACACGTGAATCGGGTGTTCGTGGTTTAGAGAAAAAAATTGCTCAAGTAGTGCGACATGCAGCAAAATCGATTGCTATGGAAGAACCTTACAACGTAAAAGTTTCCGATGCTGATATTTTAGAAGTATTGAAATCGCCACGAATGGAGCGCGACAAATACGAAAATAACGATGTTGCAGGAGTGGTTACAGGTTTAGCTTGGACATCTGTTGGTGGTGATATTTTATTCATCGAATCTTTAATTTCGAAAGGAAAAGGAGCGATGACGATGACCGGAAATTTAGGAACGGTTATGAAAGAATCGGTTACGATTGCTTTGGAATATATTCGTGCTAACGCTGAATTTTTAGGAATTAATCCAGAAGTTTTAAATAATTATAACATTCACATTCACGTTCCAGAAGGAGCAACGCCAAAAGATGGACCAAGTGCTGGAATTGCTATGCTGACTTCTATGGTGTCTTCTTTTACTCAAAAACGAGTGAAAAAACACATCGCCATGACGGGAGAAATCACGCTTCGCGGCAAAGTATTGCCAGTGGGCGGAATCAAAGAAAAGATTTTGGCTGCGAAAAGAGCGAACATCAAAGAAATCATTTTGTGTAAAGAAAACAAACGCGATATAGAGGAAATCAAAGCGGATTACATCGAAGGATTAACGTTCCATTACGTAGACAGAATGAGTGAAGTTTTAGATATTGCTATTACCAATCAAAAGGTGAAAAATGCTAAAAACTTGGAAAGTAAAAACTAAATTTTCCAATTTTAATACGATTAATTTAAGAACTCTCAATAATTCATTTATTGGGAGTTCTTTTTTTGTTTCCTAACCGATATAATTTTATCTTCGCAGTTGCGTTATAAGTAAGATTAACATCAAAAAATGCTAAGAAAACTCGTATTCCTTTTATCCCTACTGCTATCGGCTGCTACATTTGGCCAAATAGGAGGTAAGAGCGTATATCAGTTTTTGAACTTAGCACAATCGCCTCGACAAGCGGCTTTGGGTGGAAAAACAGTTACTGTTGTGGATTACGACGTCAACCAAGCGTTTTACAATCCAGCTACTATTAACGAAAAAATGCACAATCGTTTATCGGCTAATTATGGAAGTTACTACGGAGAAGTTTCTTATGGAACCGCAGCTTATGCCTATACGTATGACCGCCATTTGCAAACTTTTCATGCAGGAATTAGCTATGTCAATTACGGAACATTTGAAGGAAGAGACGAATTAGGAAATTTAACTTCTGATTTTACAGGAAGTGAAGCTGCATTATCACTAGGTTATGCCTATAATTTACCTTGGACCGATATGTATGTTGGGGCGAACGCCAAATTAATTTCATCCACTTTAGAAAGTTATAATTCTTGGGGAGCAGCGGTAGATTTGGGATTTTTATATGTTGATGTAGATAACGATATCAATTATGGATTGACTGTTCGAAATTTAGGTTTTCAAATTAAGCCTTATCAAGATACGAATGAAAAATTACCTTTAGCTATTGATGCAGGAATTTCTCAATTGATGCTAAACGTACCAATCCGTTGGCATTTAACTTTGGAGAATTTACAGCAATGGAATATTGCTTTTTCTAATCCAAATAGAGCAGAAGGAAGTTTAGATGGCGGTTCTAAAGAAGAAAAAGTATCGTTTATTAACAATGCTTTACGACACGTAATTGTTGGAGCTGAATTATTTCCCGAAAAAGGTTTTAATGTACGTTTAGGTTATAACTTTAGAAGAGGCGAAGAATTACGTATCGTAGACAAACGTAATTTCTCAGGAATATCAGTTGGATTTGGATTGCGATTTGGAAAAGTTAAATTTGATTATTCGTATTCTAGATATACCATCGCTGCCAATACAAGTTTGTTTGGTTTAATGATTGATTTGAATTAAAGAAGCGAGAGAAAAGAGTAAAGAGACAAGAAATGAGAAAGCTAGAAAGTGATTATAGATACTTAGTAATTTTGTTAGTTTTAAATATAATTTTTAGTTTCATCATTGTTTTGTTAGTTGATTTTTTCTTTGAATTAGAACTTCAAAATTTAAAATTTATCATAGCACTATTTATTACTTTATTTTTGTTCAATTTCTATAAGTGTTTTGTTTGTTTTGATTCAAATTCTATTCACTTTAAAAATATTTATGGTTTTACTTTAAAGAAAATTAATTTTAAAGATATAAAAGGAAGTAAAGTATTTAAAAATCAACATTTTAACAATAATATCATGTTGCTTTTTGGAGATAAATATGATGAAATGATAGTGATAAAATTAGATTTAATAAATTCAAAAAAATACTCAGTTAATGGACAGTTCTTTTCTAAAACTGGATTAAATGATTTTATAAGATTAACAAAATAAAAACTTAGCGCTTTAGCGTCTTCGTGGAAACGTATGAAAAAAATTACCATAGCAATAGACGGTTTTTCGTCAACAGGAAAAAGCACATTAGCTAAGCAATTGGCTGCAGCATTAGGTTACGTTTATGTAGATACTGGCGCGATGTATCGTGCAGTGGCTTATTTTGCCATGCAACATAATTTGGTTTCTGAAACGCATTTAGATGCAGCAGGTTTGGTGGCGCAATTACCGAATATCAATTTGCGATTTCAATTCAATCCTGCTTTAGGATTTGCTGAAATGTACTTAAACAACGAGAACATCGAAAACCAAATCAGAACCATCGAAGTTTCGCGTATGGTAAGTAAAGTAGCAGAGATTTCAGAAGTGCGTGCAAAATTAGTCGAACAACAACAAGCCATGGGTAAAGACAAAGGCATTGTGATGGATGGAAGAGACATCGGAACCGTAGTTTTCCCTGATGCCGATTTGAAATTATTCATGACAGCAAGTTCAAAAACCAGAGCCCAACGTAGATTTGATGAGTTAGTAGAAAAAGGACAACACATTACTTTCGATGATGTACTTCAAAACGTAGAAGAACGCGATTATATCGATACGCACAGAGAAGATTCTCCTTTAGTGAAAGCGGATGATGCTATTGAAGTCGACAATTCAAGCTTGACCAAAAAAGAACAATTTGAATTGGTTTTGAATCTAGTAAAGGAAAAATTATAAATAACCTAAACAAATAACAGCATGAAATTTTTAAGCAATTCTTTAAAAGTGACTTTTGTATTAATGTCTATTTTATTTTTAAATGGATGTAGTAGTGATGACGAAAGTGACAAAACAACCGCAAATATTGAAGGTGTTTGGCAATTAGGAAGAATGTATGGAAAAGCAAATTACAATGGAGTAAATACTAATTTAGAAGGTGATTCTGAAGGAACAATGGAGTTCAAAACTGATGGAACTTATGACAATGATGTTATTAGTGCTTACATAACTGTTTCGATTCCTTCTATGAATTATTCTGAAACAACACCAATCGAAGCTTCTTCAACTTCGGGTGAATATTTTTATGACGTAACAACAGATAATTTAGAAATCGACGGAGAAATGTCAAAAGTTGTGGTTTTGAATGCTAATTACATGAAAATTAAAACATTAATCAACGATAGTGGTGTAACAGGCGAACTTTTTTCCGAATATCATCGATAATATAACCTATTAAAAAAGCTGTCACTTTAAAATGACAGCTTTTTTTTAATTTACTTTTGCTTTCTCCTTCGCTTGTTTCTTAAAATAACCTCTAAACAAGAAATTGTGTTTCAAGGCTTCTAAATCTTCATTTAGTTTGATGCTCGCTTTGTTGATGTTTGTAATGGTTGAGTCTATTTTTTGTACCAATTTTGGATCATTCGAAAGGTAGTTTAAAGCGCCTTTTCCTTCTTTAACATTGGTAATGGTACCATTTAAATTAGTCACTACTTTATCAATTTCATTACTTGATTTCTCTAAATTGATTATAATTTTCTTCATTCTATTCGCCACAACCGTATCGTTTAATGTACCGATAACATTGTCTTTTCGATTTAATTCATTGATTAATTTATTCAAACTAGCTACCGATTCTGAAGTTCCTTTACTTGTAATGCGTAAATACTTCATCGTCTCTTGAAGATTTTTCGACATTATCGTATCGCGAATTAACATTCCAACCGTTCCTTTTCCTTGTGTGATTTCTTGTGTGATTTTTAATAAATCGGCGGTTAACATAGCCGCATTTTCATTGGTTACATTTAAAGTCTCAAGCATCGCATCGGTTCCAATTCGGCTATAGGATTGAATGGTGTCGCCATTTTCAACTTTTTTAGCAACTCCTTTTCCAGGAATAATATTGATAATCATGTTGCCCACCAAACCATCGGAACTAATGGTAGCAATCGCATTTTTCTTGATGTGTTCCATTATTTTGTTATCGATAATCATGTGTACACTAATAGTTGTGTCGTTAATCATTTCGATTTCTTTTACGGTGCCAATATCAATTCCAGCATAGCGAACGTTATTTCCAGGTTGCAATCCGTTTACATTGACAAAAGTGGCTTTCAAATGTGAGGTATTACCAAACATATTTTGCTTGTTTCCAATAAAATAAATGGCAGCTAAAAACACTAATGTTCCAATGATAACAAAGATTCCGAGTTGTATTTTTTGAGAATTTGATTTTTCCATTACTAAAACTATTTAAAAAATGCTTGCACTTTTGGATCGGTTGAACTGGCTAATTCGTCAAACGTTCCTTCTATATAATTTACACCGTCAATCAATAAAATCATGCGATTGGCAATGACTTTCGCACAATCCACATCATGCGTAATGATAATCGAAGACGTGTTGTATTGTTTTTGTATTGAATTCATCAAAAGTACAATTTCTTTTGATGTAATTGGATCTAAACCGGTTGTGGGTTCGTCATATAAGATGATTTTTGGTTTTAAAATTAAGGTTCTGGCCAAAGCAATTCTTCGTTTCATACCGCCTGAAAGTTCGTTCGGCATCAAATCAATTGCATGAGCTAAACCAACGCTTTCTAAAGCTTCCATCACTAAAGGCGTAGTATCTTCAATAACGCCAAATTTTTTAGTATGACGACGCAACGGAAATTCTAAATTCTCACGAACGGACATCGAATCGTACAACGCACTTCCTTGAAATAAAAACCCGATTTCGGTGCGTAATTCGTCTAAATCTTCTTGTTCTAGGTTGTTGATTTCTTCATTCATCACTAAAATCGAACCGCTATCGGGTTGTTCTAAGCCAATCACACATTTAATCATCACCGATTTTCCCGAACCCGATTTTCCCATCACCACTAAATTTTCTCCTTCAAAGAGTTCCAAATCGAAACCATTCAAAACTACATTGCTACCAAATTGTTTGTGCAAATCTTTGATGGTGATAATCGCTTTTTTTGTTGGAGTTGTCATGGCTATAAATCGTAAAAAATGTTCGTTACAAAAACCGCTACAAAGTCAATAATAAAAAGCAACATAGAAGTATAAACTACCGCTGCATTTGCTGCTTTTCCTACGCCAGCCGTACCTTTTTTAC
>NZ_JAIWOF010000109.1 GCF_020217025.1 Flavobacterium sp.
AGTTATAACCTTTGTAGCAACCCACCAAACCAATCGCAAATCCAAAAAAGAAGGTTTTGATGGTAGCCGGCATAATATCGCTGTACTCTAAAATATTAAAAACCTGATTGAAATATAAGGTAAACGACACATTTCCTTTGATGTTTTCCACTAAAAACGAACCGTAAATTGCAATGAAATCGCCTACGATTACTAGTAACGGCAACATCAAGGTAGTCGCTAAAATTCTAGTAATGACTAAATATTTGAAGGGGTTGGTTCCCGAAACTTCCATAGCATCAATTTGTTCTGTTACTTTCATGGAACCTAATTCGGCACCAATACCTGAACCAATTCTTCCAGCGCAAATTAAAGCGGTGATGATGGGGCCAATTTCACGAATAATGGAAACACTCACCATTGACGCCATCCATGAAACAGCACCGAATTCCTGCAACGTTGGGCGAGATTGCAAGGTAAAAACCAACCCAATGATAAAACCCGTAACGCTTACCAACAATAAAGAGCGATTTCCAATATAAAAACACTGGCGTAAGAGTTCTTTGAATTCGTAAGGAGGTTTCCAAAATTCTTTGAAAAAACGCCCTGCAAAGTAGGAGAGTTCGCCCACTTCGATGAGGAAGTTTTGTAAAGCTTCAGTAAGATTGTCGAAATATTTTTTCATGAAGCATCTTAATTACAATCAAATATAGTGATTTTTAGTCAGATAAAACATGATATTTGTAAGAGTTGTAGTAAAAAATCCGACTTGTGAAGGAGTCGGGTTTTAAAACAATAACTTTAATTTAGTTTTTTAATTTGTTTATCAAAATCAGAAATTATTTTTTGAGTTTTATTAAACACTTCATATTCTTGAATGGCTTTTTTATCCGCTTGAAGTTTGGAAATAGTTCCTTTTCCTTCTAAAATTTTATAATCATTAAAGTTTAAAAATCTATTGACACTTTCGGCTAATTGTTCCATAGTGAATGTGTTTTCCCGTTCGATTAAGCCTTCAATATAATCGAAATAGGAAGTAACCGTTCGTTCTAATTGTTTGATTTCTTTTTCATCTAAGTAGTTTTTTGCTATGATAACATCTTGCTTTAAAATTCTACCATCAGGAGCATTTTTCCAAGTTGTTAAACCCATATTTTCAGCAGTTTTATCTGCATTTTTGTGAATGATTTCGGCAGCTGTATTTCCAGTTATGGCAAAATGAAACTTATTCTGAATCATAGCATAAAAGTTCTTTGTGATTTCGGAATTTCTGTCATAATCTAAACAACATTCGGCAAAAATATCAGTCACTTGTTGATATATACGACGCTCACTTGCTCGAATAGAACGAATACGTTGTAATAATTCTTTAAAATAATCTTTTCTAAAAACTGCTTGCCCTTGTTTTAGACGATTATCATCTAAAACAAAACCTTTAATAATGTATTCTTTTAATGCTTGTGTTGCCCAAATACGAAATTGAGTTGCTTTAGCTGAATTTACTCTATAACCAACTGAAATAATGGCATCGAGATTGTAATACTCTAAATCTCTATTTACTTTTCGATTGCCTTCTGTTTGAAGTGTTCGGATTTTCCGAACAGTTGAAGTTTCTTCTAATTCGTGAGTAGTATAAATATTTGTTAAATGCTCGCTAACAGTTGATTTTACTACACCAAAAAGCTCAGCAATTGCTTTTTGAGTTAACCAAACCGACTCATCTTGCAACAAAACATCAACACGAATTTCACCAGTAGGAGCGGTGTATAACAAGAATTTTTTTAAATTTTCCTCCATTTATATACTATTAGAAATACATTTTTAGAAACTTTGAAAAAAGCATCATTAGTACAATCAAATATACTGAATTATTTATCACTTGACAACTTAGATTTGTAAGAGTTGTAGTAAAAAATCCGACTTGTGGTGGAGTCGGATTTTTGTTTGTTTTGTAGGTAAGGATTGTGAATCCGCTATCGGTTTTTTTTTATTTGTGTTATCTTGGTTAAAATTATTGTATTGAAATCCATGTAGAATTATTTGTTGGTACGGAACAACTATCACCACCCTCGTTTTCATCAAACTTCCAGTCATCAGTATTTATTTTAGGATTATCATATAAATAAAAAAACTTATCAGTTTTAAAACTATATGCAAGTAATAAATTATATACATGACCACATCCAGGACATTCATCTCCTTCAATTATTTCATAAAATGGTAAGGTAAAGTATTTATCACCATTAATTGTAGTGGTATGATAAACTTGTCCACGGTTTCCTTGTCTTTCAAATTTTGTGTTTTTTTCTTTTTCCAACTTAACAATTGCAGATTCTGTTAATTTAGATAAACTATCTTCATTAAATTCTATATAATTATAATCTCCATTTTGATTTTTTTGAAGTCTAAAAATAATATTCTCCATATTCATCATTCCATAAACAATACGATTGACTAAAATTAAATCATCAGATAATTCTCCGAATGAATATTGTGAGTAACCAAATCCATAATCACCATATTCAGACAGTAAATTATAATGAGATTCTTCAAAAACTTTTTTAGAATTTGATTTTTTTATTAAAGCAAATAATTTATTTTGAAATTCTTTAAAAAATTTATCTTTTTGGATGGTATAATCTTCATTGATATATTTTGTTATTAAATTTTTTAAAGCTTCTTTGTTTAAGTTTGGGTCATTCTTTATTGACTCTTCAAAATTTACGGTAACATAATATTGTTTTAAAAAATTTAAGACACCTTTATTAGTTAATGTATCTTTATTTTTAAAAATTTCATCAGAAGTTAGTAGATTCTCTGAATTAATATTTTTCAAGTTGTTATCATTCTTACAAGAAATAATTAAATTACTCAAAATAAAACTCATTAAAAGGATTTTTTTCATAAAAAAAAGAATTATTTTACTACTTACTTTCAGTATTTTAAGTCGCTGTTTCGGTTTTTCCGACTTTTTTAATATTTCTAAATTTTAAATTAAATGTAATATTTATTTTCAAATATAATTAATTTTTCCTACAAACCCTTTCCAAGTTATCAACAAAAAAATCCGACCTGCTTTCACAAATCGGATTTTTCTATATACTTTGTACTTTTATCTTTGTTCTAAAGACTACAAGTGAATCACTTCACCGTAAGCATCAGCAACCGCTTCCATAACTGCTTCACTCATAGTAGGGTGAGGGTGAACTGCTTTCAAGATTTCGTGTCCTGTAGTTTCTAATTTACGCGCTACAACTGCTTCTGCAATCATATCGGTAACGCCGGCACCAATCATGTGGCAACCTAACCATTCACCGTATTTAGCATCAAAAATTACTTTTACAAATCCGTCAGGCGTTCCAGCAGCTTTAGCTTTTCCTGAAGCTGAGAATGGGAATTTACCTACTTTAATTTCGTATCCTTTTTCTTTCGCTTGTTTTTCAGTCATACCCACAGAAGCAATTTCTGGAGTAGCATACGTACAACCTGGAATGTTCCCATAGTCTAACGCTTCTACGTGTAAACCTGCAATTTTTTCCACACATAAAATACCTTCAGCCGAAGCAACGTGTGCTAAAGCTTGTCCTGGCGTTACATCACCAATTGCGTAGTAACCTGGAACGTTAGTTTGGTAATATGCGTTAACTAAGATTTTATCTCTATCAGTAGCAATACCTGTTTCTTCTAATCCGATGTTTTCAATGTTGGTTTTAATTCCAACTGCTGATAATAGGATATCGGCTTCTAAAACTTCTTCTCCTTTTGCTGTTTTTACGAATGCTTTAACTCCGTTTCCAGAAGTATCAATTCTTTCTACAGAAGAATTTGTCATTACGTTGATTCCTGCTTTTTTCAACGAACGCTCAAATTGTTTTGAGATGTCTTCGTCTTCCACTGGAACTACGTTTGGCATGAATTCAACAATCGTAACTTCAGTTCCCATTGCGTTATAGAAATGAGCAAACTCAACTCCAATCGCACCAGAACCTACAACAATCATTTTCTTTGGTTGCTCAGGTAATGTCATCGCTTGACGGTATCCGATTACTTTTTTACCATCTTGAGGTAAGTTAGGTAATTCGCGAGAACGCGCTCCTGTTGCAATGATGATATGATCCGCTGAATATTCAGTAACTTTTCCGTCAGCAGCTGTTACGTCTACTTTTTTACCTGGTTTTACTTTTCCAAAACCATCAATAACGTCAATTTTGTTTTTCTTCATTAAGAATTGAACTCCTTTGCTCATTCCTTCTGCTACATCACGAGAACGTTTTACAACAGCATTGAAGTCTTTATCAAATTCCTTAACAGTTAATCCGTAATCTGAAGCATGTTTTAGGTAATCAAAAACTTGAGCCGATTTTAATAATGCTTTCGTTGGAATACAACCCCAATTCAAACAAATTCCCCCCAAATTTTCTTTTTCGATAACGGCTACTTTGAAGCCTAATTGTGATGCTCTAATAGCAGTTACATAACCACCAGGACCACTTCCTAAAACTATGATATCGTATTTCATTTTTTATAAAGTATTTCAGTTTTATTTATAAGTTGCGAATTTAAGGAATTATTTTAAAAGTTTAAACGCAAAGTTCGCAAAGTTTTACGCAAAGAAACGCAGAGGAAATCTTAACCACAAAGCACACAAAGAAAGCACAAGGAGCACAAAAAAATCAGCGATTATCCGTTCAATCTGTGTTATCCGCGTTCTAAAACTGAACACTAATCACTGAATACTGAACACTACACTATTCAACCTCCACAGCAAACTGCGAATCGTACAATTTCTTATAATAACCCTTTGGCTTATTAACCAATTCGCTATGTTTTCCGAATTCAACAATTTGACCTTTATCCATTACGATGATTTTACTCGCGTTGATAACGGTTGCTAATCGGTGAGCGATTACGATAGAAGTTCTGTCTTTTGTAATAGTTTCGGTGGCTTTTTGAATCAATTCTTCTGAATGTGTATCGATTGACGAAGTCGCTTCATCCAAAATCAAAATACTTGGATTACTTACGTAGGCTCTCAAAAAGGCAATCAATTGGCGTTGACCAGAAGATAACATCACTCCGCGTTCTTTTACATTGTAATCGTAGCCTTCAGGTAAAGACATAATGAAATCGTGCACGCCAATTTTTTTAGCCGCTGTGATAACGTCTTCTCTTGTAATGGCTTCGTTATGCAGCGTAATGTTGTGATAAATCGTATCAGCAAACAAGAAAACATCTTGCAACACAATAGCAATTTGCTTGCGAAGACTTTCTAAGGTATATTCGTTAATATTTCGGTTATCAATCGTAATTTCACCCGAATTAATTTCGTAAAAACGATTTAATAAATTGATGATAGTCGATTTTCCAGCTCCCGTACTTCCTACAATAGCAATGGTTTCACCAGGTTGAACTTCTAAACTGATGCCTTTTAAAACTTCTTCGTTTTTAATATAACTAAAACGAACGTCTTTCAATTGAATCAACCCTTTAAAATGCGTTGCTTCGACTGTTCCGTTATCTTGAACATCATCATCTTTTTCTAAAATTTCAAAAACTCTATCCGCAGCGATAATTCCCATCTGCATCACGTTGAATTTATCCGCAATTTGACGCAATGGATTGAATAACATGTTGATTAACATGGTATAAGCGAATAAATCTCCTACGGTAGTTAATGTGTCACCATTTATAATGGAAATTCCGGCGTAATATACAATTGCTCCTAAAGTCAATGAAGAAACGATATCAGCAATAGGGAAGAAGATGGAGTTGTACAAAATATTTTTCAACCAAGCTACGTTGTGTTTCTGGTTGATTTCTTTGAACTTTTCTAATTCAATTGCTTCTCTGTTAAACAATTGTACGATTTTCATTCCTGTTAATCGCTCTTGTACAAAGGTGTTTAGGTTGGCTACTTCGTTTCGAACTTCGTTAAAAGCGACTTTCATTTTCTTTTGGAAAACATCGGTAGCATAAATTAAAACTGGCATTGCGGCTAATACGATTAACGATAATTTCCAGTTCATGAAGAACATAATTCCCAAAATCACAATCATTTTAAGCACGTCACTCACAATCATAAACAAACCTTGACTGAAAATACTAGCAATCGATTCGATATCGGAAACCGAACGTGTCACCAATTTTCCAACAGGTTCATTATCAAAATACTTCATTTTAAACGAAGTAATATGATGGAATAATTTTTCGCGAATGTCTTTAATAATGTCTTGTCCGAGCCAATTTGCCCAATAGGTAAAGTAAAACTGCGCTAATACTTCTAATAAAAGTACCACCGCCATAATGATTACATATAAAAGTAATCCGTGTTTGTCTTCAGGTTTGATGTATTCGTCAACCGTTTGTTTTAATAAATAAGGTCGCGCTGCAGCGAAAATAGAAAGTAAGATAGCCCAAACGATTACCCAATTGAACCTTTTTTGGTAAGGCTTCGCATAGTGCAATACTTTTTTTAGTGAATTGGATTTGATGAGCTTCATTTAATTATTTTGTTGTTACTGTTTTGTATTTAAAAATAGAAATTGTAAACAAAAAATAGAATCAATAAAAACATCATTGAGAATATTAATAACGCGTTAGTCAATTTATTACTCATTTTGATGTTTAAAACGGTAACTATGGATGCAATTATTAAAAAAATTAGCAGTATTAAGTTGGAAAATAGTCCAACATAAATAGTTTCCCATTTTTTATCGAGTATTTTTATTTTGTTTACATTTTCAGATAAAATAGATTTTACAATTATTATTTTTTGTCCTTTGTTATATTCTTTTTCAGGAAATTTTTCAATTCTGTATCTTTCACCATTATTTAATTCTAAAATAGATTTAGTATCCATTGTAGGTTTTCTTGAACCCCCTGTTGTATTTGTAAAACTGTAAATTGACGATAATTCTTCAGTTTTACTCTCTTTACTAGGAAGAACATGATCAAGAATCAAAAAGCTTATCAGTATTAAATTTAAAGTAACAATCCGATCTATTATTTTTTTCTCCAAATTTGAATCTTATTTTATTTTAAGTTTCTTTTCTTTTTGTTCTATTTTCTAAAATCTATTTTCTGTCTTCAATATACGGATACCTAACATTCACCAAATACAATCCGTGTGCTGGAACTGAAAATCCAGCTTTTCCTCTGTTTTTACTTTCGATAATCGTTCTTAAATCAGCAACTTCTATTTTGCCTAAACCGATGTTTACCATAGTTCCCACAATCGCTCTTACCATATTGCGCAAAAATCTATCGGCGGTGATGGTAAAGATAAGCTGATTTCCCGATTGTTTCCAATGCGCTTCCGAAATTTTACAATTAAACGTATTCACATCGGTATGTACTTTCGAAAAACACTCAAAATCAATGTATTCGAATAAAATTTTGCACGCTTCATTCATTTTGTCCAAATCCAAATGATGCGAATGATACCAACTTCCATCGGTAATAAACGCATCTTTAAACGTGTGCATGTAATATTCGTAAGTTCTCGAAGTAGCATCAAAACGCGCATGAGCCTCATCAGCCACTTTAAAAATACGATACACTACAATCGACGGCGGTAAAAACGAATTCAATTTGTGTGACCAATAGTCGGAATCCAATTCCAATTCGGTTTCAAAATGCGCATACATTTGTTTGGCATGCACGCCCGAATCGGTTCTTCCGGCACCTACAATGGCGATAGTTTCTCTGAAAAGGGTAGAAAGCGCTTTTTCCAAAGTTTCCTGTACCGAAGCGGCGTCAGGCTGACTCTGAAATCCGTGGAAGTTTTTTCCGTTGTAGGCAAATTCTATGAAATATCTCAAAATTGGGTGTTCGGTTTTCTTAAATAGCTTGCAAATTTACAAAATTCAAAAGTAAAGTTCCTTTCAAATTGTGATAATAAAAACTTAATTTTGTCTTATGAAGAAAATTCTTTTGTTATCCGATACGCACAGTCACATTGATGACGCCATTTTAAAATACGTCAACCAAGCCGATGAAGTATGGCACGCTGGTGATATTGGCGATTTAGCAGTTACCGATTCGATTAAAAAATTAAAGCCACTTCGAGGAGTTTATGGCAATATAGACGATGACAAAGCCAGAATGGAATTTCCTTTAAACAATCGATTTTTCTGTGAAGGTGTTGATGTTTGGATTACGCATATTGGCGGTTATCCGGATAAATATAATCAATCAATTCGAGCAGAAATTACAAAAAATCCTCCGAAATTATTCATTTGCGGTCATTCTCACATATTAAAAGTACAATTTGATAAGAAGTTGAATTTATTACACATGAATCCAGGAGCTTGTGGAAAATATGGGTTTCATCAAGTACGAACCATGTTGCGTTTTGAAATCGACGGTGATAAAATCCAGAGTTTGGAGGTGATTGAGCTTGGTAAAAAGTAGTTTAAAACTTCAATATTCGTTATTCAACATTCGTTGTACATCTGTTTAAAACAAAAAAATCCGAAACTTTCGCTTCGGATTTTTTCTTCGCACTAATAAACTAAGATGATAGGTTTATCGTAATCGATCAACAGATTTTACGAGCTCTTCGTCCTTTTTTATTGCCTTGTTGGCCAAGACTAATAAAACGATAGAAATTGCAGGAAGAAACATCCCAATACCCTTCTCAGAAACCATGGTTTCTCCGGATAAGTTTAGCGAGCGATACACAAAAAATCCTAGTAAAATAAAGTTAAATATCATGTTCAATCTGTTTAACACAAATTGATGTTGTCTCTTTTTAAAATTGATAATACTAAAAACCGCTAATAAAGCTGAAACCACGAAAAAAATGATATATAATAAAGAAGAAGTAAAAAACACTTCTTTTTTATCGGTTGTTGTCCATAAAGAAAATACAAATGGCAGAGCGCCCATCGCAATAGCGCTGATAGCCATATAAACCGTTTGAATTCTTTGTATCATTTTGAGTTGATTTGTAGAGCAAAAATAGTATTTCTTTTCAATTAAAACTATTGTTATATTCAAATTTATTCGTATTATTGCATTGTATTAGTCGTAAGTACTTCATTCTGCGACACCTTACACCTCAAAAAAAAATCTATCATTTTTTTGTTTTAACCCTATCAACAATTTTATTCAACTTATATCCATGTTTGATATTGAAGTATTAAAGGAGATGAAACTCTCTGATTTGCAAGAGATTGCAAAAGTGGCTAAAATTAATAAGTACCGTTCTCTTAAAAAAGATGACTTGGTATACCAAATTTTAGACTTACAAGCAGCTAAGCCAGAAGTAATTAAATCTGAATTACCTAAAGAAGTAGCCACAGACCAACCTAAAGAAAAAAGAGCGCGAATTGCTCCTAAAAAAGAAGTTAGCCAAGCGCCAAAAATAAAAAAAGATTTATTCTCAAAACCTTTAAAAGATTTACCAGAAGATATTATTCCTCAAGTAACTGATAAAGATGAAGAAATCAAAGTAAGTGAGTCAAAAGTAGTTTCACCTAAACCAAATGGCAAACTACCTCGTAAAGATTTTAAAAATAAAAAACCTTTACCAAACAAAGAAGCTACTAACGAAGAGGTAGCTAAAGCTGAAAAACCAATTAAAGAAGTGACTACTACAGAAACTTCTCAGAATGATAAAAATTTGTCGAGAAATCCAAATCACAAGGCAAATCAAAATAACCCCAACCATCCTGATTACAAAAAAAGTAATCCTACTGAAGGAAATACAGGGAACACTCCGAATAACAACAAAAATCCACATCAAAATAAAAAACAAAATTTCAGAGAACCTGATTATGAGTTCGACGGAATTATTGAAAGTGAAGGCGTTTTAGAAATGATGCCTGATGGTTACGGATTTTTACGTTCTTCGGATTACAATTATTTAGCGTCTCCAGATGATATTTATTTATCAACGTCTCAAATTCGTTTGTTCGGATTAAAAACAGGAGATACGGTAAAAGGAGTAGTGCGCCCTCCGAAAGAGGGAGAAAAGTATTTTCCATTAGTAAAAGTATTAAAAATTAACGGTCACGAT
>NZ_JAIWOF010000110.1 GCF_020217025.1 Flavobacterium sp.
CCACAAGTCGTGCGTGATAGAATTTCATTCGAACATTTAACACCAGTTTTCCCAACAGAAAAATTCAATTTAGCGGAACGTGGTAGTACCGTTTCAACGCGTATTATCGATTTGTTTTCTCCAATTGGAAAAGGACAACGTGGTATGATTGTAGCCCAACCAAAAACGGGTAAAACCATGTTGTTAAAAGATGTTGCGAATGCTATTGCGGCTAATCATCCAGAAGTTTATCTAATTGTTTTATTAATTGATGAACGTCCAGAAGAGGTAACTGATATGCAACGTAGCGTTCGTGGTGAAGTAATTGCTTCAACTTTCGACAGAGAGCCACAAGAGCACGTTAAGATTGCTAATATTGTATTAGAAAAAGCAAAACGTTTAGTAGAGTGCGGTCACGATGTAGTGATTTTATTAGACTCGATTACTCGTTTAGCAAGAGCTTACAATACAGTTCAACCAGCATCAGGAAAAGTGTTGAGTGGTGGTGTTGATGCGAATGCATTACAAAAACCAAAACGTTTCTTTGGAGCAGCTCGTAATGTAGAAAATGGTGGTTCATTAAGTATCATCGCAACTGCATTAACAGAGACTGGTTCTAAGATGGACGAAGTTATTTTCGAAGAATTCAAAGGAACAGGAAACATGGAATTACAGTTGGACAGAAGAATTGCCAACAAACGTATTTTCCCAGCCATCGACTTGGTTTCTTCAAGTACACGTCGTGATGATTTGTTATTAGACGAAAATACCATTCAAAGAATGTGGATTATGCGTAAATATTTAGCCGATATGAACCCAGTAGAAGCTATGGATTTCATCCACGACCGATTTAAGAAAACAAGAAACAACGAAGAATTTTTAATTTCGATGAATCAATAAAAATAAAAACTCCGATGAAAATCGGAGTTTTTTTATGGGTTTAATTTTGAATAGTACTTATTTACATTGGAGCATTTGTCATAAAGTCATTAAATTCTCCTGTTGATAAATTTATGGTTCCATGAAAATAACAATTACCTCCACCTAATACATTAAATCCTTCATTTTTCCATCTATCATCGGGAACACGACAAAAACAACTTACAAATACTTCTTTTTGTTTTGTTTTTTTGTTGATATAAGGGAAATATTGCCTTTTATAATCCTCTAGATTAACTATTAAATTTGGCCACTCATTTGGTGTATCGTGAAACATTTTCTTTATGTCAATGTTCATTTTTTTAACAGCTTTTGATAAAATATTATTTACTTCTTCAACTTCTTTTTTTGTAAGGAATGTAGGTGTTGCTCCTTCCCATGGAAAAGTTTCTAATATGGCAATATATACTTCTCCTTTTGAGTTTTTAATCCATTTCTCAGATTTTTCTGAGTCACTTTTATTACAACTAATAAAAGATAGAATAGATAAAAGCAAAATAATGATTTTCATAACAAATTTCTTTAAATATAATTTACTTCAACCTTTCCAAAACGCCTTTTCGTTTTACAATATTCTTGTAATCCCATTGAATTTCTTTTGCTTTTTGAAGCCAAATTTCTAAATCAGTAATATCGATTTCATCAACGGAATTATAAAAAATAGAAGCGTCTTGAAATTTACCTCCTAAAACATTTAGTTTATTTTCTTCAAACGATTTTCCGCTCCAAAACAGCAATCGGATGCCTTTCTTTTGTTTGCTATAGCCTACAATTGGATTGCCATCTAAAAACCAAACTGGATGCGCGTGCCAAATTTTATTTTCTGCTTCAGTCAAATGTAAATCGATTTGTTTTGCTAAAACATTACAGATTAACTGGTCTTCAGTTGATTGAGCGTTGTTGTATTCCGAGATTTCTGGATTCATAGCAATATTGTTTCCTTCAAATTTAATAAAAAAGCTGAGTAAAATTTACGTTTTGTCAATCTGAACTTGTTTCAGATTCTCAAAATAGAGATGCTGAAACAAGTTCAGCATGACAGTAATTACGCTTTTTACTCAGCTTTTAGAATTTATTTAAATTCAAAAATTTAAAACCCATTTACAATCGCTAAAAAGTCATCTGCCTTTAATGCAGCACCACCAATTAATCCACCATCGACATCAGGTTTTGAGAAGATTTCTTTGGCGTTATCTGGTTTTACGCTTCCTCCGTATAAAATGGTTAAGTTGTCTGCAATGTCAAAGCCGTATACTTTTTCAACTAAAGTTCTTATGAATTTGTGCATTTCTTGTGCTTGTTCAGGAGAAGCGGTTTCGCCTGTTCCAATTGCCCAAACCGGTTCGTAAGCTAATACAATATTAGTCCAATCTTTCTTCTCTAAATGGAATAAACCATCGCGTAATTGATTTTCAACAATATTAAAATGGTTATTAATTTGTCTGTCTTTCAATTCTTCACCAAAACAGAAAATAATACGCATTTCATGTTTTAAAGCGGTATCCACTTTACTAGCTAATAAAGCATCCGTTTCATGAAAATAAGCACGTCTTTCGCTGTGACCTAAGATTACAGTTGTTACGCCGATATCGGTTAACATAGAAGCTGCAATTTCACCTGTGAAAGCACCACCTTCCGCTTGATGCATGTTTTGTGCGGCTACTGTAATTCCTTTTCCATTCGTAATTTCAACTGCTTTTGATAGGTTGACAAACGTTGGAGCTACAATGATTTCAGTTGTAGTATTTGGTTTTTTCGCGATAATTTCTTCTAATAATGCAACCGTTTCTTTTTGAGTTTTGTGCATTTTCCAGTTTCCGGCAACGATATTTTTTCTCATTGAAATTTCATTTTTAATACTTTCAAAAGTACTAATTTGTTTGTTTAATTAGTATTTTTTGACCACCTCATTGCAATAAATTTACGCAAAGGTTTGCGAGGATTCTACTATTTATTTAACCTTGTTTAATACCTCTTTTATTTTGTCAAAATCTTTTTCTATGGCTCTGTATAAAACAATTTTACCGGTTTTATCTACTATTAAGTATCTTGGAATCCAATCTACATCTAATGATTTTCCAAATGTTCCTTTCATGTTATCACCAATGAAATAATTCTCACCTTCTACTTCATGTTTTTCGATTCCTTGAATCCATTTTTCAAATGTTTTGTCAAAGGATAAGTTTACAAAAATAACGTCTTTACCATAAGTTTGGTTTAATTTTTTAACTTCTGGCATTGCTTTGATACAATCTGAACACCATGAAGCCCAAAGTTCTATAAATATTGTCTTTCCTTCATGTTTTTTTACTACTTCTTGAAAAGTAATTGATTGATCATTTGTTGTTTTTAAAACATAGTCAAGACTTTCTTTTTTAAAAGTCGTTTCTTCTTTTTGTGCACATCCTAAAGTGCTAATTAGCAGGGTTGCTAAAACGAATAATTTTTTCATAGGTTATTTTTTTAATTCCGAATACGGTTTTTTAATTAATTTCTTGAATTCGGCTCCATTGAATTTGTTTTCATTGATGCCGTCATAGTATTTGAATTCATTACCATTCCATAAATATTTCACTCCTGGTGTGTCTCTTCCTGAACCTAATTCGGTCCAAAACGGAATTACATCAATCATTTTGTATGGGAATTTAGTTCCTGCAAACTCAAAGAACGTTGGGAGTTTTTCTGGTTCTTCATTCATGAAAATCACATAAATAGGAGGAAAGTTCTTGTCTTTTTTACGCATTTCATTCAATTCTTTTGCCGTATCCATACAATGGTCGCAACCTGGAACAAAATAGCACAGAATCTTTTTATCGGTATCAATTCCAGGGAAATATTTCTCGTAACCCGATTTTACTTTTTTAGGAGCGTCTTCAGTTTTCTTTTCTTCTACTTTTTTAACGGTATCTTTTACTATTTCATCTTTTGGTTCTTCTGTATTTAAGACAGAAGTAGAATCTACAATTATACCTAAATTCTCTTGAATTTCAGAAGTTGGTTCTTCTGTAAATTCAGCAACTGGTCGAATAGGAGCCACCATAAAAAGTGCTAAAATACAGCCTAAAGCAACCGATTTCAATAACCAAAAATTAGATTTTCCATCAGCGGGAAGTATTTTGAATAACCAAACTAACAATCCAATCGCAATGATGTTTTTGATAATGGCTTCTACTGGTGTCATTGGAATTAATTCTCCGAAACAACCACAATTTCCTGCATTTCCACTAACAAAAGTGGTGTAGCTTAAGTGAATTACAAAAACCGATAACAATAATATCGTAGCCGGAATCGTGATTTTTTTCAAGTAATCTTTTAATAAAATTGCAATTCCAAGTGCGAATTCAATTCCGATTAAAATTCTTGAGAAATAAGGAGCAAAACCCTCTGAAAATCCTAATGGATACAATTGTTTTACTTCAAAAGTGGAAATTGCAAAATAAGGCGATGGATATAATTTGGCTACAGCCGAAACAATAAATAAGGCAGAAATAATTAGGCGTAAAATCCAACTTAAGTTTTCTTTTTTCATGCTTTTTTTGATTTTTGATAAAAATACAATTTACAAAAAAGGTAATGTGTTAACGACTTGTTATTTATTTTCCATTAAAATCAAGGCGAAAACCGAATAGTTAATCATATCTTGGTAATTGGCGTCAATTCCTTCAGAAACTAGAGTTTTTCCTTTGTTGTCTTCGATTTGCTTCACACGAAGTAACTTTTGAATGATTAAATCGGTTAACGAACTGATTCGCATATCGCGCCAAGCTTCGCCATAATCGTGGTTTTTGTTTTCCATTAAGGCTTTGGTTTCAGCGATTTTCTCATCATATAGTCTAATTGCTTCATCAGCTGACATGTCAGGTTGACTCGCAATTCCTTTTTCCATTTGAATCAATGCCATCGCACAATAATTGATAATTCCGATGAATTCTGAAGTTTCATCTTCGTCTACTTTACGCACTTCGTTTTCTTGTAAACTGCGAATTCGTTGCGCTTTAATAAAAATTTGATCGGTTAAAGAAGGCAAACGTAAAACACGCCATGCGGTTCCGTAATCATGTGCTTTTTTTGAAAATAAATCGCGACAAACCGCTATAACTTTATCATATTGTTGAGAAGTATTCGACATTATTTGCTTTATATTTGTGTGAGAATTTTCAAAAGTAAGGAATTAACTCAAAATTGAAAAGAAATAAAGATGAATATCAATTGCAACGGAAATTTAATCGATTTATCAACTCCAAAAGTGATGGGGATTTTGAATGTGACGCCCAATTCGTTTTACGATGGTGGCAAGCACAAAGAAATCAATTCGATTATTCATCAGGTTGATAAAATGCTTTCGGAAGGAGCTGATTTTATTGATATCGGAGCCTATTCGAGTAAGCCAAGTGCCGAATTTGTCTCGGAAGAAGAAGAAATCAAACGTTTGGTTCCGATTGTAAAATCATTAGTAGAAACGTTTCCTAATATTATTTTATCAGTAGATACATTTCGAGCTCAAGTTGCGAAAGCTTCGGTAGAACATGGAGTTACGATGGTAAATGACATTGCAGCAGGTTTGTTAGATGATAAAATGTTGGAAACCGTTGCCGCATTAAAAGTGCCGTACATCATGATGCACATGCGAGGCAATCCGCAAACGATGCAAAGTTTGACAGATTATAACGACATTGTAAAAGAAATCATTTTCTATTTTTCAGAGCGAATTCAAAAGGCGAGAAGCTTTGGAATTTCGGATATTGTGATTGATCCTGGATTTGGTTTTGCCAAAACAGTAGAACAGAATTACGAAGTATTGCATAAAATGGAGTTGTTCGAAATGTTAGAATTGCCATTACTAGCTGGAGTTTCCAGAAAGTCTATGATTTATAAAGTGTTAGAAAGTTCGCCACAAGAAGCCTTGAACGGAACTTCAGTGTTGAATACAATCGCGTTGCAAAAAGGAGCAAAAATTCTTCGAGTTCATGATGTAAAAGAAGCGGTGGAATGTATAAAATTAGTCAGTAAATTAAAATAAAGAATGAAGAAATTAGTTGCTATTGTTGCCTTGATGGGCTTGTTTTCTTGTAATGATGAAGAAGTGTTGTTACCTCAAGAAAATGTTTCGGTTATGAAAGAAATGACAGACCATTCTCCCGTTTATATGTTTTTCAAAACGGAAGAAAATCCAGATGACAAAGAAAAATTAGATACGATTGTAGAAGTAAATCGCAAAAATGCTATTGCTTCTACTAATTGGGTTTTTAATATCGACAAACGTTTGCCTTTGAAATTAGTCATTCCAGAAGTGATGAATTTACAAGACAAAAAGAAACGCAGTTCACACTCCAAAGAAGGAACCATGAACGTTTTTACGTATTCGGATAGCGTAGCTAAGAATTTGGCTTTTTTCCCGTTTACGGATGTGGAGTTCAAGTATAGCAAGCATTTTTCTAAGTTTTTTATTAAAAAACACGCCGAACACTATAGAAATTACCACAATTTCACTGTGAATTTCAATAAAGACAACAAAATTACCGTTGACGGAAACGATGTTTCAAGAGAAGAATTTATCGATTTTATCAAAGAATTTGCAGATTTTACAAGTGATGGAAAAATCACGATGCTACATTTGAATTTCGATAATCGCTTAACGTATGACCAATATATTGAAAATAAAATTTTAGCATGGAAAGCAACTAATAATGAAATTCAATTGTCTTCTTTTGAGTTTGTTTATGATGAGAAGAAATTACCTGAATGTGGGTGTAAGCTTTAGAAGAGTTGTGAGTTAGGAGTTTTTGAATTGAGTTAATTAGTTTTATGAGATATTTGAAGTTATTCTTTTTCTTGATAGGTTTTGTTTTTATCTCTTGTAAAGAAGATAAAAGCATGGTTGTTAACAATGATTTAGTTTCTGATGAAGAATGTATTCAACTTTTAAATGAAGTTTTATCTGATACTGTAAATTTAAAATTGATTCCTTCGAAAAGAATAATTATTTCTAATTGTGATTTTCATAGATGGAATTTAAGCGCATTTGAAAATTATTCAGATTATGATTTTTTATATGAATTGCTAGAAGAAAAAGATACTGCATTTGTAAAAAATCAAATTGATACTTTAAAATGTTTTAAAACAACTGAATTAAAAAACTTTGGTTTTCAAGTTTATGACTTCAAAAAAATATTAGATAAAGTAGAATATGATTCAATCCCGAAAGAAATAGAAAAAATCAATATTTCAAATGGGAATCCTGAATTCGGTGATGGTTTTATTATGATACAAAGACCAATTTTCAATAGAAAAAGAGATAAAATTCTTTTAAGAATTGATTACATGACTAGCGGTATCGATTATCTATTAAGTAAAAAGAATAATTCTTGGGAAAAGAAAAAAGTTGGTGGTTGGATGGAGTAATTCCTTTTACCCTTTTCCTTTATCCTTTTACCTTATCACTGATGATGATACGGTTCATTTCTTAAAATCGTAAAACCTCTATAAATTTGTTCGATGACGAATAAGCGTACCATTTGATGTGAAAATGTCATTTCGGATAAAGAAACTTTTCCTTGTGCTTTTTGGTAAACCGTTTCGCTAAATCCGTATGGACCGCCGATGACGAATACTAAGGTTTTAATTCCCGCATTCATTTTCTTTTGCAAAAAATCGGAGAATCCTACGCTGCTGAACGTTTTTCCGTTTTCGTCGAGTAGAATTAAATGGTCGGTTGGTGTGATTTTGGATAAAATCAATTCGCCTTCTTTTTCTTTTTGTTGGGCTTCCGATAAATTCTTTACGTTTTTGATGTCAGGAATAATTTCCAAATCAAATTTCACGTAAAACGACAAACGCTTGGTGTAATCATCAATCAAAGTTTGAAGCGCTTTATTATCTGTTTTTCCAATAGTTAAAAGACGAATGTTCATGTGGTTTGTTTTGTGAAATGAAAAATCACTCTTTTTGGGAGTGATTTTCGATATTAGTTAATTTCTTCTGTTTGCTTCTCTTTGAAGTCGATTTCGCAAGCGTAAGAAAATAGTTTTTCTTTTTTAATGATATCCGCAGTTCCTTCAGGAAGCATGTCTTCCCAACCTGATTCGCCTCTACAAATCATTTTTAAAATTTTTCTTGAGAAAATATCTAAGTTCTTTTCGTCATAATCTTTAATGTCAATTACTTTTCCGTTGAATTTGAAGAATTTGTATAATTCTTTCATTCTCGGATGTACTTTTAAGTTTTCTGAAGTAATAACGTTTCCATTATCATCTTTCATTGGGTATAAGTACACTTTTAAATCGCGGTAGAATAATTTTCCAAATGCTTCCAATATTCCTCCTGATAAATGGCGGTAGTATTTCTCGTCGAAGATTTCAACTAAGTTATTTACTCCCATAGCTAATCCCATTCTTGCTTTTGAATAATTAGAGAAGTATTCTACAACTTTGAAATATTCTTGGAAGTTCGAAATCATTACGTTTTTCCCAAGTTTACAAAGTAACTCTGCACGGTCAAGGAAATCGCGTTCGTCAATTTCACCTTCGGCTTTTAAGTTGGAAAGTGTAATTTCGAATACTACAAATGTGTTGTCTTCGGCTACTTTATTTTCTTTGATAAACATGTTGTATGATTCCTCATACATGTCCATATTTACTTTAGTAACAGGTCTAAAACTTCCTCTTAATGCTAAGATATTCTTCTTGTATAAAACAGCAGCAGGTAAGATGTTTTTTCCGTCAGGACCAAACATTACGGCATCCGTCATTCCGTTTTTAACCAATTGTAAACTCATCAAACGATTGTCAACATTGGCAAATCTTGGACCTGAGAAGTTAACGGTATCAATTTCTAATTGATCTTTATCTAAATGGTCGTATAAATAACGAAGTAATTTTTTTGGATCGTTGTATTTATAGAAAGCGCCATAAATTAAATTTACACCTAAAATCCCTAGAGTTTCTTGTTGTAATTTGGCATCATTTTCTTTGAAACGAATGTGAAGAATAATTTCGTTATAATCCTCGTCTGGCTCTACTTGATACACAATTCCAACCCATCCGTGACCTTTAAATTGCTTTGCAAAGTCGATTGTAGCAACCGTATTAGCATAACTAAAAAACAATTTATTTGGATGTTTGTCTCTACTTAAACGTTGTTCAACAAGATTAATTTCGTGAGTTAGCATTTTGCGAAGACGACTTTCTGTAACATAACGACCATCAGCTTCTTCACCATAAATAGCGTCACTAAAGTCTTTATCGTATGCCGACATGGCCTTTGCAATAGTTCCAGAAGAGGCTCCTGCTCTAAAAAAGTTACGTACTGTTTCTTGTCCTGCACCAATCTCTGCAAACGTTCCATAGATGTTTTCATTAAGATTGATTCTTAATGCTTTATCTTTAATGGAAGGGATTTGCTCTATCTCTTTATCTCCACGAACTTTAATATCTGTAACCATACTTTTCATTAAAATATATTTTGGGGTACACGAGAATAATAATCTCTAATTGCAAAGTTAATCATTTTATAAAAACTACCATAATTATTGTTATTTTTGTGCAAAAGATAAGGTTGTGAAAATTTACTTTTTAGGAACAGGTACATCTCAAGGAATTCCAGTAATTGGAAGTCATCACTCGGTATGTTTGAGTTCAGATGAGAAAGACAAGCGATTACGTGTCTCGGTTTGGATTGAAACTGAAGATACTTCTATTGTTATCGATTGTGGCCCCGATTTTAGACAACAAATGCTAAATTCGAAATGTCCTAAAATTGATGCGTTGTTATTTACACACGAACATGCTGACCATACTGCGGGTTTAGACGATATTCGTCCGTTCTTTTTTAAACAAGGAGCTATTACCATTTATGCACATCAACGCGTGTTGAAGAATTTAGAACGTAGATTCGATTACATCTTTGAAACCGAAAATAAATATCCAGGCGCACCTTCAGTTTCTGAAAATGAAGTCATTAATAACCAATCGTTTATGGTGAATAATGAAGTTGTTATTCCTGTAAATGCGTACCATGGTTCGTTGCAAGTTTTTGGATACCGAATTCAAGATTTTGTGTATTTGACAGATGTGAAAACAATGGA
>NZ_JAIWOF010000233.1 GCF_020217025.1 Flavobacterium sp.
AGCTTCTGAAATCGAAAAAATTAAAGATTGTAAGGTTTTGGTAGTGAATTGCTTGCGAGAAGAACCACATGCAACACATTTTAATTTAGAAGAAGTTTTACATTTCATATCTTTGGTGCGTCCAAAAACAACTTATTTAACACATATTAGCCATTTGTTTGGTTTTCATGAAGAAATTCAGAAGAAATTGCCAAAAAATGTGTTCGTAGCTTATGATAATTTAGAAATTAATATTTAATACTTATGAAGAACGTAATTTTGTATACTTTGATTTTCTCATTATTGTTTAATGTATTTCAATATGTGAATTCAACCAAAATATTAGATGCTAAAGATAAAGAAGTACTAAAAGTAAAAGCGAATTTAAAAACGTCGAGAGATTCTGTTGCCACTTTAGCTAATGCTAATTATTTTGCTTTGGAAAGCGACGAAGATGCGCAAGAATATTTCTTTTCTAACAATTTAGATTATCAAAAAGTAGCTGTAAAAGTTAAAGAAGATTTGATTAGTTTAAACGAAAATAAAAAAGGAAATCCGCTTGTTCCATATGAACCAATTGATGGTGTTCCGTTTTTGATTAATACATCAAAAATTCTTAACCACAGATGGATAATTGCTGAATTTTCTTGTGGCGATTTATGGGGTCAAGTTTTAATAAAATATTTTGTCACACAAGGAAAACCAACTGATTTTGAAACAGTAGAAACGGTTTTATACGAAAGACAAACGAAAGAATAAATAAAATACAACGCAATGTCGACTACAACTACTAAAACCCAATTAGAATGTTACTTTGAGGAGTTCAGAAAGGATATAATTGGTATCAATCAAAAATTTCAATCGCCTTTTGGGGAAAAGAAAATCATTTACACCGATTGGACAGCCAGCGGAAGATTATATCGCCCAATTGAAGAGAAATTGATGAACGATTTTGGTCCGTTTGTTGCCAATACGCATACCGAAACTTCAGTTACAGGAACCGCTATGACAATGGCGTATCATGAAGCACGTCATATTATCAAACATCATGTAAATGCATCTGATTCGGATATTTTAATTACCGATGGAACGGGAATGACAGGTGTTGTGAATAAATTCCAACGTATTTTAGGACTTCGTATTCCAGAAAATTTAAAAGAGTTTACAGCGATTCCAAACGAATTAAAACCAATCGTTTTTATTTCGCACATGGAACACCATTCCAATCAAACATCTTGGTTAGAAACTATTGCAGATGTAGTGGTAATTCCAGCTGATGAAAACGGATTGTTATGCATTAATGAATTAAAGAATTTACTAGAAAAATACAAAGACAGAAGTTTTAAAATAGCTTCAATAACGTCTTGTTCAAACGTAACAGGAATTAGAACGCCTTATCACGAAGTAGCCAAATTAATGCACCAAAATAATGGGGTTTGCTTTGTAGATTTCGCTTGTTCGGGTCCGTATGTGAATATCAATATGCATCCAGAAGATTCAGAAAGTTATTTGGATGCGATTTTCTTTTCGCCTCACAAGTTTTTAGGTGGCCCTGGAACTTCAGGCGTTTTGATTTTCAATAAAGATTTATACAAAAATAACGTTCCCGATTGTCCAGGTGGAGGAACCGTAAGTTGGACAAACCCTTGGGGCGAACACAAATACATCGATAATATCGAAGATAGAGAAGATGGTGGAACTCCAGGTTTCTTGCAGGTAATGAAAACGGCTTTGGCGATTCAGTTGAAAGAAAAAATGGGCGTTCAAAATATTTTAGATAGAGAACACGAAATTGTTGATTACATTTTTGAAGCTCTTGGAAATATTGATAATTTACATATTTTGGCAAACCAACACCAAGATAGGTTAGGAGTCATTTCGTTTTATATTGATGATTTACATTATAATTTAGGAGTAAAATTATTGAATGATAGATTCGGAATTCAAACGCGTGGTGGCTGTAGTTGCGCTGGAACTTACGGACATTATTTGTTACACGTAGACCAAGAAACTTCGCATGATTTGGTTTGTAAAATTTCTTCAGGAGATTTAATTCAAAAACCGGGATGGATTCGTATGTCGATTCATCCAACGACTACAACAGAAGAAATAGAATTCGTTTGCGAAAACATCAAAGCTTTAGCAGCTAATCATAAAGAATGGGGAACGGATTATGAATACAATCCTAAAACCAATGAATTTGTTCATAAAAGTGCCAAAGGTGAAATCAAGGAAATGGTTCACAATTGGTTTAATTTATAAAAAGAAAGCTCAGTGATTACTGAGCTTTTTCTTTTGTATGTTTCCATCTTTTATGTGTCCACAAGTAAAATTCGGGCGCTTCATAGATTTGTTCTTCTACTAATTTTAAGAATTTATCGGTAATCTCGTAATTAGGAACAGATTTTACATCTTCAGAAAGAATTTCAAAACTTGCTTCGTAATAGCCTCTTTTTACTTTCTTAACTTTTAAGAAAATTACATTCATATCAAAACGTTTAGCAAGCATTTCTGCCCCTGTGTGAACGGGAACAATATGTCCCATAAAAGGAGCCCAATGATAAGCAGCATTTGCCTTTGGCGATTGATCACTAGCAAAGCCATATATACCTAAAACATGATTTTTATGATTTTCTGCAATTGTTGGAATAGTTTGCTTTGTAGTAATTAATTCGGCTTTAAATTTAGAGCGAATTCTTTTTACTAATTTGTCAAAATACGGATTGGATAATTTTTTATAAATTCCAAATCCTTTGCAATGAATGTAATAATTCATTGATACTACCCATTCATAACTAGCATAATGCGCACACATTAAAGCAATACTTTTGTTCTTTTTTTCCAATTCATAATATACCTCCATGTTGCTAAAAGTAAATCGTTTTTCAATTTCTTTTTGCGAGATGGCAATGGTTTTTATCATTTCTAAGAACATATCACACATGTGGCTGTAAAATTTCTTTTCAATGGCAAGTCTTTCTTTATCAGATAAATGGGGTAAAGCTAATTTAATGTTAGCACGCACTACTTTTTTTCTGTAACCAATAATGTTATAGGTTAAAAAACATATAAAATCGGAAAACAAATAAAAAATAGGGAATGGTAGAATAGATATTATCCACAGTATCGGATAGATAAGTATGTAAACTAATAATTGCATTCGTTTAAATTTTTACAAATATACTTTTTTACTTGCAAGTAAATTTGCCAAAGTATTCCTAAATTTACAAAAAAAACTTTATGAACATTGTTTTATTAGTTATTCTTGCGGCTAATGGTTTAATTAGTTATAAAGGTTTTAACGATACACATTTCTTTAGAAAATACGAATTTCATATTGGAAGCATTCGCTCTGGTGAACAGTTTAGAATGTTTTCTTCTGGATTTTTACATGTAGATTTGATGCATTTGCTTTTCAATATGTTTACGCTTTATATGTTTGCTCCTTTTGTAATTAATAGTGTAGGTGCTATGTATTTTGCTTATCTGTACTTTGGAAGTTTAATTGCGGGAAATTTACTCACTTTGTATTTTCATAAAGATGAATATTACTACCGAGCGGTTGGCGCTTCTGGTGCGGTAATGGGAATTATTTACAGCGCTATTTTGTTAGAACCTAATTTGTACATGTACGGATTTATTCCAGGTTATATCTTCGGATTTGCCTATTTACTATTTTCAATTTATGGTATGAAAGCAAAGAATGATAATATTGGCCATGTAGCGCATTTTGGTGGCGCTATTGGCGGATTTGTAATTACTTTAGTAAAATTTCCTTTTTTAATTACAGAAGAACCAAAAACAGTAATAGCATTGTTAGTTCCTATTGTGATTTTATTTATCATGGCTAAAATGAAAAAAATATAAAGGGATTCATTTTTGGCACAATACTTGAAAACTATAAATTATTAAAATATTAAGATTATGAAAAAACTAGTAATGATACTATTATTCTCAGCAGGTATGGTACAAGCACAAGAAGTAAAAACAGTTCCACAAATTAGTATTTCTGGTGAAGGTAAAATCAAAGTAACTCCAGACGAAGCTATAATTACAGTTGCTGTGGAAAACACAGGAAAAGAAGCAGCCGAAGTAAAAAAGAAAAACGATGAAATCGTAGATAAAGTCTTGAAATTAATCAAGCAACGCGGAATTCCAACAGCCGATTATCAAACACAACGTGTAAACTTGTATAAAAACTACGATTATAATACTAAAAAATACAATTATGTAGCCAATCAAACGATTTCTATTCATTTGAAAGACTTAACTAAATATGATAAGTTAATGATGGATTTGGTAGATAGCGGCATCAATTCAATTCAAGGAGTAGAGTTTAAATCGTCTAAGATTAAAGAGTTTGAACGTGATGCTCGTAAAAAAGCCATGATAGATGCCAAACAAAAAGCAGAAGATTATGTTTCTGTTTTAGCGGGACAAAAAGTAGGGAAGGCGTTAGTAATTTCAGATAACTCATTTACAAATTATCCACGACCAGTTTATGCTTCTATGAAATCAGTTGATGTTGCATACGAACAAATGCCTGAAAAAGAAACATTAGCCATTGGAGAAATTGAGATTATTTCAAACGTATCCGTTTCTTTTGTATTAGAATAAAAAAATAAGCTAAAAAATAGAAAAGCCAGAATGTAAGTTCTGGCTTTTTTATAAAGATTATGAATAATCATTGGTAAACATCAGTATAAAGAAATTGTTTTATTGAGTTCTATGAAATACCACAAATTCACCAGTTTCAATTTCAAATCTTATGGTATCTTTATGTTTTTGGATAAACTTAATTTTATCAATAAATCCTTCGGTATTAGTTGTTATTATAAATCCATCAGCAGATTTCCATGTGCCACTTTCTTTTTTACGTCTTTTGGTCATATCGTATGTTTCATCATTTCTAAATTCAAAAGAGAATTTTGAAAAAGCATTAGTAGTAATAGCTTTGGTTTCCTCATCTAGATTTTTACTAGATTCATGTTTAGAAAAAATCCATTTTCCAACTATATTAGAAGTTTGTAACTGGTAAAATAGTATCGACATTAAAATTAGAGTTTTCATTTATTATAAATTTTGATTTAAGATAGATAGTTTTACAATTTATATCATATTAAAAAACATAGAATTAATTGCTTATAATTTATTTGTTATTATTTGTTTAAATCTAACATATTTCTTTCTAGATGTGTAGTAATAATCTATAGATTTATATTTCTTTCCTCGTTTGCGTAATATTCTTTGAAAATTAGCTTCGTAATGAATTAATCCAAAATCTTTTTTATAAGTTAAATCAGCATCTCCAAATTTCAAAATTCTTTTACAGCCTTTGTCTATAAACGTACCTATTCCGTACCAATATTGTCCGTCATCAGTTTGATAATAATGTTTAAACGTACCATTTTTAAAAAACACATATTTATTACTAAACATTATTGAGTTAGATTGGGTGTAAGTTATGCTGTCTTGAGAATATGTGTTTTGTATGATTAATAATAGAATTGTAGAGTACACTATATTTAATTTTTGCATAACTAAGATTTATATAGTTATTAAGTGAAGATTCATTTCGTTTGAGATGAAGTCTAACGTTTCGCCGCTAACCGACTGTTGCGAAGCCAGCGAACTGCGTACTGTCTGCTAAGATAAAGTTTTTACGTGAAAAACAGACGTGAAACCAAGAAAATCCAGCAATAGCGGTTAACGGCTGTTACCTGCTGGCGTATTTTCCGTATTGCACTTTCCGTTAAAATTTATAACTATATCCAAGCCTTATTACTTGTGTTTCGTAATAGTCATTACTGTTATAATTAAAGCCTTGTCCGTTGATTTCTTTTTTGATTATCATTGTGTTTAGCAAATCTGATGCGTTAAAAAAGAGCTCGCCTTTCCCTTTTTGAATTGCTTTTTTTAGTCCAAGGTCTAATGAAAATCTCGATTTAATTTTTCCTTGTGGAATAATGTCGGGCGCTAAATAAATACCTGTTAATTGCGCATCTATGTTTTTAGGAAAATGAAACGTATTGTTCAATTTAATATTTCCAGAATATATTTCTTGTTTGTCTGCTGAAAATGTATGTGTAGTAGGATATTTGTTTTCAACAGTAAATGCATCTATTTGATTTCTGTATGCGTTTAGATTAATATTGAATGCGTACAATTTAGAAATTTCTTGTGCTAAAACCATTTCAATTCCTGTGTTGTAACTTTTATTTACGTTTTGAAATGTTGCATAAATTAAATTACTTGGTGGAACAGTACTAGAAATTCTTGTAATCGTTCCGTCAGCAAATCTGTGATAAATAGCATTATATAAACTTCCTTTTTCCCAACTTTTTTTATAGCCCAATTCTATCGAATTTGTAAATTGTGGTCGCAATGCAGGATTCCCAACTTTAATTATTTCTGCATCGTCATATTTTGGAAAAATACGAATATCAACTTCGTTAGGTCGGTCAACTCTTCGGTTGTAGAAAATAGAAACTTTGTTATTGTCGTTAATTTTGTATGCCAAACGTAAATTTGGAAACGGTTGGGTATAATTATATCCATCACTTTGATAAACAATATGATTAGGATTAACGTCATATTGAATTTTCACATACTCAATTCTTAAACCTAGTTCGGCTTCCCATTTTTTATTTTCAAAAATATAGTTTCCATAAACGGCAGGAATTAGTTCTTTATAAGTTGCCCAACCGCCTGCATTGGTGTCTAAAACTGAATTTACACCTGGTATAAATTGCATATTTGTCGGTATATTTCTGTTACGAAGTTTAATTCCTGTTTCAATTCGTCCGTATTTAAGTGGTTTTATGTAGTCAAAATTAAAATCATAAACTTGCTCGTCAGATAATAATTTAAACGCATCTGTTCCTGTGGAAGTTGGCAAATAATTGTCGTAAAAATATTTTTCGTCTTCTCTGTGAAAAGTGTAATTGAAACCAATATTTAGCAAATGTCCTGCTTCTTTAAATTTGTGTTGATAAATGGCAGTTGCCATAATAGTTGTTTTTAATTCATCTTCTAAAAACTGCCAAAGTCTATTTCGTTGTGAAAAGTCTCCATTAAAAAATGGTTGGTCGCCTTTGTCAATTATTTTTTCACTTCCAAAAAGTCCTGAAACAGTCAAAGAATTTTGGTCGTTAATTGCATAATCAAAACCACTTTTCAATGTCGTAAAATGTGTGTTTCTGTTGCGTTTTAATTGTGAATTAATTACATCGCCATTGTCGTAATTTCTTGTTACAAATTCATTTTTGTTAAGCGTTTCAGTATATAAGTAATCGCCTTGAAAAAAGACATTGACTTTGTTTTTTCTATAATTGAGTGAAACGCTTGGGTTGATTTTTGGTGTAAAAGTATATTGTGGTCTTATGGTTGGTAAATTTTCTTTTCGCACCCAAAGAGAACCTACACCTGTTGTAAAACCAAACTTTCCATTAAAACCATCTTTTTTGTTTTTCTTGTAAATAATATTGATAATCCCTGCGTTTCCATTTGCATCATATTTGGCAGAAGGATTGTTGATGATTTCAATTTTTTCAATCGCAGAAGCAGGAATATTATCTAATCCTGTTTGGTTGCCAAAACCTGTTAATGCTGTTTGTTTTCCGTCAATGAGTACAGTCACTTTATCGTTTCCACGAAGTTGTACTTTTCCGTCTTGTACTGTAACACTTGGTAAATTTTGCATAGCTTGTAAAACCGAACCACCACTTTGACTAATATTGTCTTTTAGAGAAAAAGTTTTTTTGTCCATTGCAGCACTTAATTCGGAAGTTTTTCCTGTTACAACAACTTCTTGTAATGTGGTAGTTTCTTCTTCCAATTCAATAGTGTTGATGTCTAAAAATTCCGTTAGATTTCCAACATAAAGCGATTGTTTTGATGTTTTGTAGCCGATAAAAGAAACCTCTAAATAGTAGTTTCCAGATTTTATTTTTGATAAAGAAAAACGTCCTTCTTCGTTGGTTACTGTCCCACTAATAAATGAATTGTCTTTTTCTGTTTTTAACAACACGTTTACAAAAGGCAAAACAGCTTTGCTATTTTTGTCTTTTATAATTCCCGAAACGGTTACACTTGTTTGTGCGTTTGTGATTGAGAAGAATGAAAGTTGTAAAATCAAAAAGTATAGTACTTTTTTTGATGCATTTTGTGGAAACATTTTTGATCAATTTTAAATTATACTGCAAATAACGTTAGTAACTACGAGTAAATAAAAAAAGACAAGTGCAGAATAATTTTTTTGTACAAATTAGTTGTTTTGCACAAGATTTTTTTTGAATTCAGTTGGTGTTAAACCTTTGAATTTCTTGAATATAGCATTAAAAGAAGATTTAGAATTAAAACCCACATCTATGGCAATTCCTAAAAGTGTAAATTGATTATTTTGGTCATTTTTTAGGCGTTTTATAAATTCTTCTACTCTGTATTCATTGATGAAATCTTGGAAATTTGTTTTCATGTGTTCGTTTAAAACTTCCGAAATATAATGTTTTGGAATATTGAGTTTTTCTGAAACATCTTGAATGGATAATTTTCCATTCAAGTACAATTTATCTATTTTCATTGCATTAATTAAATCCGACTTATATTGTTCAATCAGTTTTGTGTTCAGATTAGAATTTTTGTATTTGCTTATTTCGTTTTTTGGCAAAATATATTTGTTATTAGTCAATAATTTAAAAGAAATAAAGTAAAATAGAAAGGCGACAATTAATAAAAGATAGGAGTTAAAGTTTTGATTGCTGAAAAAAGATAATTCTTTTAATCCAATTATTTTAAGAGTATCATTTATACAAGAAAACACAAGTAAAATAACAATTGGAATAACAAAATAAGTAGTCCAAATTCTTCTTTTATTCGTAAAAACAGAATGTAAAATTAAGACTAGATAAATCACAAAAGTTAATTCCAAAATCACTTCTAGAATTTCAATATTAAAGTTTTCTTTGGGTAATTTTATTTCGAGTACTTCAAGAATTAAATAAAAAATGTTGGGAAGAAAAAATAGATAATTGGATTTTATAAATTTTTCTCTTTCATTTTTGTAATACTTGAAAAACAAAAACAGAAAGGTTACAAATAAGGTGTTATCAAAAAGAAACCAATCTGTATTTTCAACAAACAGATTGTTTTTGTCATCACCCAAGATGTAAAGTAAAACAGAGATTAAACTTCCAAAGAGCAACCAAAAAGTAGTTTTTTTGTAATCTTTCCGATTTGTAAACAAGACAAAAAGGACAAAAATCCCTTGTATTAAAGCAATGATTTGAATTGTTTGGAGCATTGTTTTACTTAAGTTTTTTTGGGCAAAAGTAGTGAAAATTTCGTTATTTTTTCAGATGTTCGTGTCGCTCGGAACGCTTGCAGGTAACGTTTTGTGGCTTGTAAAAGTTGTGGGCGAATCAACACCTTACAAAACCTGATTATTACTAATTTTATTTTCGCCCGAAATTTTCCATATGAGCCTAAAAGCCACAATTTTTACAAACCGCTGTTAGCAAATCGGCTTTCTAAGTTCGGAAATATTTTTGTAAGTTTGGTTCTCCACTTAAATATTTTAGTTATGCCATTAAATAGCAAAGTAAAACAAAGATACGAATTATACGATAAGATACTTGTTAAAATTGTAGAGTTAACTAACAAAGAATCTATAACTTTTAAAGAGTTATACGATGCATTATATAGTATAAATGTACTAAACGATAATTTTTCAAAAGGGTTTGATTTTTCAACTTTTATACTAGAAGATAAGAACCAACCAAACGAAAAAAGTTTAAAATTCATTCTACACTACTTTAAATCTTTAGATTTGATTATATATGATAATCAGTTTAATAATATTATGTCAACATCTTTAGGTGTTCTAAAATCTCACGAAACATTCTCACAAGAATATGAAAATAATATAAACAAAGAAGATTTAGAAAATAGTCTTTTAAGTAATCAAATTGAAACTAATAAGAAAATAACGTGTCTCACTATTATACTTGTTGTAATTGGTCTT
>NZ_JAIWOF010000111.1 GCF_020217025.1 Flavobacterium sp.
TTTTCTGTAGTTTACTATATTTTCGACGTTCTAAATATGTTGGGATACCTGAATACTTGTAAAGCATTGAAATAAGTATCACCATTAAAGAAAGAGAGCCAATACCTAATAGAAAAAGATAGATTGCTATAAAAATTTGTGCAAATATGTTCATTTGTCAAGTTTGTTTTACAAACACTAACATTCAGCTTTTCCCTTTTTGCGGAATTTTGGTTTAAGCTGTTTGCTAACTTGTTTATAAATATGACGCAGTCATACATATCTCAATATTTATGGTTAGATATGTATGATAAACATCATACTTTTTTGTTTTTCAAATATAATAAAATCTTTACAAAACGTGCCGTATAAAAACAAAAAAACTCCGATTTGCATCGGAGTGATTTTTTCTAAACTAACCCTAACTAAATGAGAATTTTATTCTTATTACAGTGCAAATATCCGATGATTTTTTGAAATCTAATGTTAAGGTTATGTTATTCTTATGTTATTGATTACTAAATTTTTACGAAAACGTTTTTTCTGTAAAAAATCAATTACAAATCATTATTTTTTGTCTTGTAAAGCAAAAACCTTTTTTAATAAATCGGAACTTCTTGCGGTTAAATTTGTGCGAATATCTTTCTCTTCTACAGCAATCATTTTGAAAACACCTTCCATAGCTTTGTTTGTAGTGTAATCGGTTAAATCTGGATTCACTTTGGTTACTAATGGAATGGCGTTATATTTTGTAATGATGTTGGTCCAAACTTTATCAGCACCTACTTTGGCAAACGAATTTTTAATCACAGGATTAAATTTTGCATACAAAGCAGTAGAAGTGGTGTTTTGTAAATAAGTCGTAGCCGAACTTTCATTACCCATCAAAATGTTTTTGGCATCATTAAAAGTCATTTGTTTTACAGCATCAACGAAGATTGGAGTCGCTTCTTTTACCGCTTCTTCTGCAGCACGATTTAAGACTTTCAATCCTTCATCGGCTAATTTACTCATCCCTATTTGGCGTAATTTTTTATCTACCACTTGTAATTCTTGCGGTAATAAAATTTTAACAGCTTCATTCTTAAAAAAGCCATCGGTTGCAGTTAATTTCGAAACTTGTTTTGTGATTCCATTATTCAAAGCTTCTTTTAATCCGTTTCCTATTTCGGCTTGGCTCAAGATTCCAGTTCCTTGTGGTAATTGGTCTAATACTTGTTGCATTTCGGCACATCCAAATAAACTAAAAACAAATAAACTTAATACGATTTTTTTCATGATAAATATTTTGTCAACTATTAGACAAAGATAGTGCCAATTTTTATCACAATTAATTCAAAATTTTGAATGAAATAAAATTATTAAATTCGTAAATTGCACCCTTTAAAACGAACAAAAATTACATATGGAACTACAAACTCCTTATATTCCTAAAAATAAAGTAAGAATTGTGACCGCAGCGTCACTTTTTGATGGACACGATGCAGCCATTAATATCATGCGTAGAATTATTCAAGCTACTGGTGTTGAGGTAATTCACCTTGGACATGATAGAAGTGTGGAAGAAGTTGTAAATACTGCTATTCAAGAAGATGCAAATGCAATAGCAATGACATCTTACCAAGGTGGTCATAACGAATATTTCAAATACATGTACGATTTGCTTAAAGAAAAAGGAGCAGGTCACATCAAAATATTTGGTGGAGGTGGAGGTGTAATTTTACCTTCTGAAATCTCAGAATTACACGAATACGGAATCGAAAGAATTTATTCTCCAGATGATGGTCGTGCCATGGGATTACAAGGGATGATTAACGATTTAGTGCAACGTTCCGATTATCCAATTGGTGATAAACTTACGGGAGAATTATCGCATATCGAAGAGAAAAACCCAACTGCAATTGCAAGATTGATTTCGGCAGCTGAGAATTTTCCAGAAATTGCAAAGTCGGTTTTTGATGAAATTCACCAAAAGAATGAAACGTCAAAAATCCCAGTTTTAGGAATTACAGGAACTGGTGGTGCAGGAAAATCATCGTTAGTAGACGAATTAGTGCGTCGTTTTTTAATTGATTTCCCAGAAAAAACCATCGGATTAATTTCGGTTGACCCATCAAAACGTAAAACAGGTGGCGCTTTGTTAGGTGATAGAATTCGTATGAATGCCATCAACAATTCTCGTGTTTACATGCGTTCGCTAGCAACTCGTCAATCAAATTTAGCATTATCGAAATATGTGGCTGAAGCGATTCAAGTATTGAAAGCAGCAAAATATGATTTAATTGTTTTAGAAACTTCAGGAATTGGGCAATCAGATACCGAAATTATGGACCATTCTGATGTTTCGTTATATGTAATGACACCAGAATTTGGAGCAGCAACTCAGTTAGAAAAAATCGATATGTTAGATTTTGCTGATTTAGTAGCATTGAATAAATTCGACAAACGTGGTGCATTAGATGCAATTCGTGATGTAAAAAAACAATACCAACGCAATCACAATCTTTGGGATGTAGATACCGATAAAATGCCAATTTTTGGAACTATCGCATCGCAATTCAACGATCCAGGAATGAATACGCTTTACAAATCTATCATGGATAAGATTGTAGCAAAAACAGGAGCGGATTTGAAATCGACTTTCGAAATTACGCGTGAAATGAGCGAGAAAATTTTCGTAATTCCGCCTCACAGAACTCGTTATTTATCTGAAATTGCTGAAAACAATAGAAAATACGACGAAACAGCACTTTCTCAAGTAGAAGTAGCTCAAAAATTATATGGAATTTTCAAAACTGTTGAATCAGTTAATGGAAATGTACCACAATTAGACAAAGCTGGAATTGTTGAAAGTTCTTTAAAAATTACTGCTGATAACAAAGATTTTGTTTCGTTATTGACTAAAGAATTCGACCGCGTAAAAATGAATTTGGATCCATACAATTGGGAAATCATTTTAACTTGGGACGAAAAAGTAAATAAATACAAAAATCCGGTTTATAGTTTTAAAGTTCGTGATAAAGAAATCAAAATCGCAACGCATACCGAATCGTTATCACATTCTCAAATTCCAAAAGTAGCGTTACCAAAATACCAAGCTTGGGGCGATATCTTAAAATGGAATTTACAAGAAAACGTACCAGGAGAATTCCCATTCGCATCAGGATTATATCCATTCAAACGCGAAGGAGAAGATCCAAGTAGAATGTTTGCCGGAGAAGGAGGGCCAGAAAGAACCAACAAGCGTTTCCATTATGTTTCTGCGGGATTACCAGCAAAACGTTTATCAACCGCTTTTGACTCCGTAACGTTATATGGAAATGATCCACACGTTCGACCAGATATTTATGGGAAAATTGGAAATGCAGGAGTTTCGATTTGTTGTTTAGACGATGCTAAGAAATTATATTCAGGTTTCGATTTAAGTCATCCGTTAACTTCGGTTTCGATGACAATTAATGGTCCAGCACCAATGTTGTTAGGATTCTTTATGAATGCTGCCATCGATCAAAACTGTGAAAAATATATCATTGAAAACGGTTTACAAGATGAAGTTGAAGCTAAAATCAATGAAATTTACAAGAAAAAAGGAGTAGAACGTCCAAGATATCAAGGTGCTTTACCAGAAGGAAATAATGGTTTAGGTTTGATGCTTTTAGGAGTAACTGGTGACCAAGTTTTACCTTTAGAGGTTTACCAAGATATCAAAGTAAAAACGTTAGCACAAGTTCGTGGAACGGTTCAAGCGGATATTTTAAAAGAAGATCAAGCGCAAAATACTTGTATTTTCTCAACGGAATTTGCTTTACGTTTAATGGGAGATGTTCAAGAATATTTCATCAAACAAAATGTTCGTAATTTCTATTCGGTTTCTATTTCTGGATATCATATTGCTGAAGCGGGTGCGAATCCAATTACGCAGTTAGCTTTCACGTTAGCAAATGGTTTTACTTATGTGGAATACTATTTGAGTCGCGGAATGAACATCAACGATTTCGGTCCGAATTTATCGTTCTTCTTCTCAAACGGAATTGATCCAGAATATGCGGTAATTGGTAGAGTAGCGCGTAAAATTTGGGCGAAAGCTTTAAAAAATAAATACGGAGCGAACGAAAGAGCACAAATGTTGAAATACCACATTCAAACTTCTGGACGTTCATTACACGCACAAGAGATTGATTTCAATGACATTCGTACGACTTTACAAGCGTTATATGCAATTTACGATAACTGTAACTCGTTACACACGAATGCTTACGACGAAGCGATTACAACACCAACAGAAGAATCAGTGCGAAGAGCAATGGCAATTCAGTTGATTATTAATAAAGAGTTAGGTTTAGCGAAAAACGAAAATCCTATTCAAGGTTCGTTTATTATTGAAGAATTAACCGATTTAGTGGAAGAAGCTGTTTTACAAGAATTTGACAGAATCACAGAACGTGGCGGAGTTCTTGGTGCAATGGAAACCATGTACCAACGTTCTAAAATTCAAGAAGAATCATTGTATTATGAAACGTTGAAACATACGGGAGAATTCCCAATTATTGGGGTAAATACGTTCTTGAGTTCTAAAGGTTCACCAACAGTTATACCAGCTGAGGTTATTCGTGCAACAGAGGAAGAAAAACAATATCAAATTGATATGTTAAATAATCTGCATAAGAGAAATTCTGACAAGGTTGAAGAACAATTAAATGTAATTCAAGAAGCTGCTATCAACAACCAAAACATTTTCGAAAAATTAATGGATGCTACGAAAGTGTGTTCGTTAGGACAAATTACCAGCGCATTGTTTGAGGTGGGTGGTCAGTATAGAAGAAATATGTAAAATTTTAAATATTTTAAATAAAAAACCTTCCATTTGGGAGGTTTTTTTATTTTTGAAACATGCAACCAATCATAAAAACCTTTCCAACAACAAAATTCATCGGAATGAATAGTCAATTTTCTTATTCAGATTATCGAATAGGGGAGTTGTGGGGAAAATTTATGCCTAGAAGAAATGAAATTCAAAATGCTTTTGGTACTGATTTATTTAACATTCAAATCAATCCTGAAAATTTTGATTTCAATCCACAAACTGAATTTGTAAAATGGGCTGTTGTTCCTGTGTCAGATTTTGATTTTATTCCTGAAGCAATGCAGTCATTAATTGTTGAGGAAGGTTTGTATGCTGTTTTCAATCATATTGGAGATGCTTCAAAAGCAAGAGAAACATTTGGTTATATTTTTGGTGTTTGGCTGCCAAATTCCGGATATGAATTAGATAATCGACCTCAATTTGAAATTTTAGGAGAAAAATACAAAAATAATGCTCCCGATTCTGAAGAGGAAATTTGGATTCCAATCAAAAAGAGAATTTAATATTCGCCATCCACATAAAACCATTTCCCATTTTCCAATTTAAAAGTAGAATGTTCATAATGGACTTGCGCTTTTAAATTTTCATCTAAATAATACGCTTTGAAAGTTACCGTGTTTTTAGTTGAAGCCAAAACTTCTAGCTTTAACCATTTGTTGGCTTGACTCCAAGCTAAAATATCTTTTTTGTTGTGGTAGCGTCTTTTAGAAATGTGAGTAGTGTTTACCAAATAATCAGCGGCACCTGTTGCAAAAGCACTGTAACGAGAACGCATTAATTTTTCGGCAGTTGTGGCATTGGCAATTCCTTTAATATAAGGTTCGCAACAGTCTTGAAAAGGAATAGAATTTCCGCAATAACAATTTGGCATAAATTATTGTTTAGTTTCATTGAACTTTCTAGTAATCTCTTTCAATTTTTCGGCGCGAGCATTCTTTTTAGCTTTTTCTTTTGCTTGCTCTTTGTGCAATTTATCGTTGTGTGCTTTAATATTTTTTGGATTATTTCTTCCCATTTTACAAGCTTTTTTGAAGTTTCAAAGATAAGAAAATAAAGTGTGATAAATTTTTGGCACAACAATTGGTTATATCTATATAGGAAAACATTTAAAAATTAAAGATTATGAAGAAAATTACTTTATTGATAGCTTTTATCGGGATGATAACACTACAAAGTTGTACAGTTAACGAAGTTCAAGATAATGTGGATAACGATACTATAAGCGAGGTTTTTGAATTGAGAAATGTCAATTTTAGTTACAATAGTTCAACTGGAGGATATTTTATTTATAGAACTTTAAATCCTCAAATTTATGCTTCTGATAATATATTAATTTATAGAATGTCGGATGTTATAGATTCAAATACTCCTGTTTGGCAATTGATTCCTCGAACATTATATTTGAGTGGAGGAGATGAATTAGATTATGATTATGATTTTAGTAGAGAAGATTTTACTATTTATGCAGATGGTACTTATAATTTAGCAAGTACACCTCAGTATATCAATAATCAAACCTTTAGAATTGTAATTATTCCAGGTTATTTTTCTAATAGAAGTGCGCAACAAATCGATTTTAATGATTATGATGCGGTAATACAAGCTTACGGAATTAATCCGAATAATATTAAAAGTCTTTAAATATAAAGAGCTATCCAATCCGATAGCTCTTTTTTTATACCGATATTTTATCCAACTTTAAATAACCAATGTGTTTTTCATCTTCTGAAATTACATTGGTTTTTGTTATTTTCAAACGATACTGCGATTTGAATTTATCCGAAAGAATTTCTTCAATATTGTGAATATCATCAACATCAACTCCATATTTATCATCAATATGTGATTCGGCTCCTTTGAAACCAAAATGTTTATAGAAAGTAGTTTGTTTGGCTTTCTTAATTGCTTCGGCTTTTGTTTTAGCAACAACTAATACTTTATAATGGTATTCTTCAAATTCGCCTTCTTTGTAACCGCCTAAGTTTAAAAAGAATAATTGCTCTTCTTGTTCTAATTTTCCGTCATTAAAAATTATTTCAATTGCAAATCCATCAACAGAAGTTACTTTTTGCCACGCATCGATATGGATTCTTCCTTTAGCTTCAGGCCAAAAAGCATTCATGTCTGGAATTAATTCTTTTAAACTACTTCCAATGCCAAAAAAGATGTCATGTTGTTCGGTATAGCGTCCTTTTGGAGTACATCCCAATATTATCATGTATAAATTTGATGTTTTCATAATGTAAAAGTAGTAAAAAATATTTTTACCCCTAAAAAAATAGGGGTATTTGTAAAAATATTTAAAAAAATTATATATTTGCATAACTTTTCAAGGGTATAACTTTAAACACACACAACTTATGTCAACATTTCGTTTTCAAGCTTTAAGAAAAGCAACCGACAGAAAACCAGTTCATGTAGAGGAATTGGATAGAAAATCAGCTATTTTTGGTAGTAATGTTTTTGGAGATAAAGCGATGCGACAGTTTTTAACACCAGAGGCTTACAAAGCTGTTAAAGCTGCTGCTGAAGGAGTAAAAATCGACCGAAAAATTGCCGATTATATTGCATTGGGAATGAAAGAGTGGGCATTATCAAAAGGAGTAACTCATTACACGCACTGGTTTCAACCATTAACTGGAACCACTGCGGAAAAGCACGATGCTTTCTTCGAAACATTTCCTGATGGAAGTGATCCAGTAGAAAAATTTGGCGGAAGTCAATTGGTACAACAAGAACCAGATGCGTCTTCTTTTCCAAATGGAGGAATTCGTAATACATTTGAAGCTAGAGGATATACTGCTTGGGATCCAACATCTCCAGCTTTTATCTTTGGGACTACTTTATGTATTCCAACAGTTTTCGTTTCGTACACAGGTGAAGCATTAGATAACAAAACGCCTTTACTAAGAGCGTTACATGCTATCGATTCTGCAGCAATTGACGTTGCAAGATATTTCGATAAAAACGTAAAAAGAGTAACACCAACTTTAGGTTGGGAACAAGAATATTTCTTAGTTGACTCAGCTTTAGCCAACTCAAGACCCGATTTATTAGCAACTGGAAGAACTTTATTAGGTCACACTGCTGCAAAAGGGCAGCAATTAGACGACCATTATTTTGGTTCGATTCCTACTAGAGTTTTAACGTATATGCGTGATTTAGAAAACGAATGTATGTTATTAGGAATTCCAGTTAAAACGCGTCACAACGAGGTAGCTCCTAACCAATTTGAGTTAGCACCTATCTTCGAAGAAACGAATTTAGCGGTAGACCATAACTCATTATTAATGGACGTAATGCAAAAAGTGGCAGAACGTCACGATTTTAAAGTGTTATTCCATGAAAAACCATTCAAAGGAGTTAATGGTTCGGGTAAACATAACAACTGGTCATTAGCTACTGATACTGGAATCAACTTATTATCTCCAGGAAAAACACCAATGAGCAACTTACAATTCTTAACGTTTTTCATCAATACGATTAAAGCGGTTCATGATTATGAAGAATTGTTAAGAGCATCAATTGCTTCTGCAAGTAACGACCACCGTTTAGGAGCGAATGAAGCACCACCAGCAATTATTTCAGTTTTCATTGGTGACGCACTTTCAAAAGTGTTAGAAGAATTAGAAGGAGTTTCAAAAGGGAAATTATCTCCAGAAGAAAAAACCGATTTAAAATTAAACGTTGTTGGTAAATTACCAGACGTAATGTTGGACAATACCGACAGAAACAGAACGTCTCCATTTGCTTTTACAGGAAATAAATTTGAGTTTAGAGCCGTTGGTTCTTCTGCTAACTGTGCGGTTTCGATGACGACTTTAAATACAATTGTAGCAAAACAATTAAAAGATTTCAAAATTGAAGTAGATGCTTTAATCGAGAAAAACGATTTAAAGAAAGACGAAGCCATTTTCAACGTATTAAGAGAATATATTAAGCAAACGAAAACTATCCTTTTTGAAGGCGACGGTTATAGCGAAGCTTGGGAAAAAGAAGCTAAAAAACGCGGTTTAAGTAATCACAAAACAACACCACAAGCATTAAAAGCGAAAGTTTCTAAAAAAGCAATTGCATTGTTTGGAGAAATGGGAGTAATGAATCATGTTGAGGTTGAATCACGTTACGAAATTGAATTAGAAGAATACGTGAAAAAAATCCAAATCGAAGGTCGAGTTTTAGGTGATATCGCTCGTAATCATGTGGTTCCTACGGCTATTCGTTACCAAAATGTGTTAATTGAAAACGTAAAAGGATTAAAAGAAATTTTCGGAAAAGACTTTGAAAAAATCGCTAAAGAACAAATTTCGTTAATCAAAGAAATTTCTGAACACATTGAAGGTATCAACACGAAAGTTGAAAAAATGACCGAAGAACGTAAAAAAGCAAATGCCTTAACGAGCACAGAAAAAATGGCAGACGCTTATTGTGATAAAGTAAAACCATACTTCGAAGAAATTCGTTACCACGCTGACAAATTAGAATTGTTAGTAGACGACGAACTTTGGACGCTAACAAAATACAGAGAGTTGTTATTTACGAAGTAATTAATTAAAAAAGAAAATCCCAATCGAAAGATTGGGATTTTTTGTTTGCAACTTGATAATAATAATTTACCCCTAAATTAACTAACCAAGTGCTTAAATTTATTTGCAATGATTTGTTTGATACATTGCAAAGATTGTTAGTAAAATAATTTAACCCCTTAAATTATTTCGCACTAACGATTTCAAAACTATAAAAAAGCAGAAATAGTTTTGAAAAGCTTTCAAATTTAGATAAGTCAAAATTAAGAGGTTTTATTGGAGTGGTTGCTGTAGTTTTTCTGCATATTTTTACTAAAATGTATTTTTTTTTCAGCTTTTCAGAAAAAAAAAGTCTAGCAAAAGCTAGACTAGTAAATTTTTAGAAATAATAGTAATATTAAATTTTACTGATTGCTGTTTCGTATTTAACATTCACTATGTTCCAATCAATTACGTTGAAAATAGCGGTTAAATATTCATTACGTTTGTTTTGATAGTGTAAGTAGTAGGCGTGTTCCCAAACATCAATAGCTAAAATGGGAGTGCCTCTAACTTCTGCGTTTGGCATTAGTGGATTATCTTGATTAGCGGTACTAGTCACGGCTAATTTTCCATCACGAGTAACTACTAA
>NZ_JAIWOF010000116.1 GCF_020217025.1 Flavobacterium sp.
AAAAAAATCCTATTTCTTACCGGTACTCGTGCCGATTTTGGTAAAATAAAATCCTTGATTCAAATTTTGGAAGCGCATCCCGAATTTGAACCTTTTATTTTTGTTACGGGTATGCATTTGCAAAAAGAATATGGTTATACTTTGTTAGAAGTAGAGCGATGTGGATTTACCAATATTCATACCTTTGAAAATCACACCCATGAAACCACTATGGATTTGACTTTAGCGAAGACCATTGAAGGACTTTCTGCTTATGTGAAATCTTGCGAGCCTGATATGATTGTGATTCATGGCGATCGAGTGGAAGCCTTAGCGGGCGCTATCGTTGGAAGTTTGAATAATATTTTAGTAGCGCATATTGAAGGAGGAGAAGTCTCTGGAACTATCGATGAGTTGATTCGTCACTCAACCAGTAAAATGAGTCACGTGCATTTTGTTTCTAACCCTCAAGCCAAAAAACGCTTGATTCAAATGGGCGAATTAGAGCATGCTATTTTTACAATCGGTTCTCCGGATGTAGATATTATGTTTTCCAATACGTTACCTGATTTAGAAACGGCAAAACAGTATTATGATATTACCTTTGATACCTATGCTGTTGCGATGTTTCATCCGGTGACAACAGAAGCCAAATTTATGCAGGAATACGCAGATCATTTTGTGGATGCTTTATTAGCTGATCATCATAATTATGTGGTAGTGTATCCCAATAACGATTTAGGGAGTCAAACCATTTTAAAAGCGTACGAAAGATTAAAAGGAAATCCTCGTTTTCGAGTTTTTCCATCCTTACGTTTTGAATATTTCTTAACCTTATTAAAAAAATCCCAGTTCATTATTGGAAATAGTAGTGCGGGCATTCGGGAAGCTCCTTATTATGGTTTACCGATTATCAATATTGGAACACGCCAACAAAATAGGGCACTTCACGCCGATATTATCAATGTTGATTATACATCAGAACAAATTTCTAAAGCTTTGAGTGTTATTGATACGCATCAAGTACAACCAACAGAAAGTGATTTCGGAAAAGGAAATAGCGCCGAATTATTTTTGAAATCCTTATTAAATGATGATATTTGGCAACTCAATCATCAAAAACAATTTAGAGATAATTAAATGTTCTTCAACTCCTTATCTTTTGCCCTATTTCTTCCGATAGTATTTCTGTTGTATTGGTTGGTGTTTCATAAAAACAAAACCACTCAGAATGCGGTACTCATTATAGCGAGCTATTATTTTTACTCGTGTTGGGATTGGCGTTTTTTGTTTTTATTGGTGTTTTCTACTTTATTGGATTACTTCAGTGCCATCATGATGGAAACCAGTACGACCGATAAAAAACGAAAGTTTTGGTTGTGGTTAACTATTGGGATTAACTTAGGGTTTTTAGGAATTTTCAAATACTATGATTTTTTTGCGCAATCTTTTGCTGATTTGTTGCATGGTTTCGGATTTCAAGCGAATCCTTTTTTATTGAAATTAATTCTTCCGGTTGGAATATCTTTTTATACCTTTCATGGGTTGTCGTATGTGATTGATATTTATTATAAACGCATCACAGCTGAACGCAATTTTATCGACTACTCATTATTCGTGAGTTACTTTCCGCTTTTAGTGGCGGGACCTATTGAAAGAGCCACGCACTTATTGCCACAAGTGAAAATCAAACGTCATTTTAATTTTGAAAAAGCCAAAGAAGGGGTTTATCAAATTATTTGGGGATTAGTTAAAAAAGTAGTTATTGCGGATAGTTGTGCTACGTATGCTAATGCGGTTTTCGATAATTATGAATCCATGAATTCGTTATCCTTACTTTTAGGAGCCGTATATTTTGCCTTTCAAATTTATGGTGATTTCTCTGGGTACTCTGACATTGCTTTGGGAACGTCTAAATTATTTGGCATCGATTTATTAAAGAATTTTAATTACCCTTATTTTTCTAGAGATATTGCTGAGTTTTGGCGCCGTTGGCACATTTCGTTATCGTCTTGGTTTCGCGATTATTTGTATATTCCATTAGGCGGGAGTAAAGGAGGGATGTGGATGAAAGTGAGAAACACCTTCATCATTTTTTTAGTGAGTGGCTTTTGGCATGGCGCTAACTGGACGTTTATTATTTGGGGCTTGTTGAATGCGATATATTTCTTGCCTTTGTTATTACAAAATAAGAATCGTTCTAATATGGGCGATATCAAAATGGGTTGGGATTTCAATAGTGTAAAAACCATTTCAACTATTTTAGGTACATTTGCCTTAACTACTGTTGCTTGGATTTTCTTTAGAGCCAAATCGATTTCGGAAGCTATTGGGTATATTCAAAAAATGGTGACCGATTTGCATTTTGATTCACAGTATTTGAGTAACGAGCGATATAGTTTTGAATTGCTATTTTTGGTATTGGTTTTTGTATTTGTAGAATGGTTCAATCGTTCTAAAGTAGAACCTTTGTCAGGGAAAGCAAGTTGGGTTAAAGTAACCTTAGCGATTATGGCCTTATTGGCTTTAGGCGTATATTCCGATTATAAAGAATTTATTTATTTCCAATTCTAATGAAACCCTTTTTAGTCTTTATCGGAAAAATTTTGCTAGTGCTTTTGCTCTCTGCTTTTGCATTGGATTTTATTTATACTACTGTTTTTGCGCAATCGGAAACTCGAAATAAAGTGGAACACGTTATCAATTCGAAACCACAAAACTATGATGTGATTATTTTAGGAACTTCTAGAGCTAATAATCATTTTGTATCCGAATTGTTTGAAAAAGAAGGTCTGAAAACCTTTAATTATGGAATGAGTGGCGCCCATTTGTTTGAAACGTCATTGCTATTGAAATTGATGGTAGAACGTGGTTGGAACATAAAAAATGTAATCGTAGAAACGGATTTAAACCTATCTAACGAAAAACGTGATGATGGTACTTTCGGACGTTTTATGCCGTTTATGCACCAATCGAAAACCATAACGAACCATTTTGCAAATGAAGCTGATTTTACCGAATTGTATTATGTACCGTTTTATCGTTATATTCAATTTGATGAAAAAATAGGGTTTAGAGCTTGGTATAAAACCTTAGTTAATGAACCTACGAACGCACTGGCAAACAAGGGTTATTATCCGTTAGGATTTAATCCAAAAGCGAATATGAAAAATAATATTGCCAATTTAGTGCCTTTACGTAACCGATATTTTGAAGAAATTAAGCACATTTGTCAAGCGAACCACATCAATTTGATTGCGGTTACTACGCCTATGTGTTCTAATGTAAAAGGAATGGACTACTTTAAAAAAGTAAAAGCTTTGTATCCTGAAATTAAAGAGTACGAACATGTAGTGGAGGGAGATCAATACTTTTCATCTTGTGGCCATTTGAATGATAAAGGAGCTAGATTATTTACGGCTACAATTATTAAAGATTTAGATTTTAAAAATGAGTAAAACTAAACATAACATAATGCTTCTTTTTCCAGATGGTGTTGGGATACGAAATTTTTTGTATTCTAATGTGTTTAAAGGTAGGGAAAAGGAATTGGTTTTATTTCATGCTTTTGATACCAAAACCGAACAAGTAGTTAAAGATATTACAGCTATTCAAAATACGATAAGCATTCCTAAATACTCTGAATCTTTAAAAGAAAAGTTTCTTAGGGAATTAATTTGTTTTGCTCGTTTAAAACACAATGCTAAGTTAGTAAACAACCCTACTGTTTTAACCAATTGGAAAACCCACCATAAAGGTCTTTTTAAAACTTTATTTTATAAATTTATTGAATTTGCATCGTATGGATTTTCGCGTTATGAGCGTATTTTAAAACTTGAAAAAAGATATCAAAAAACCATAAGAGATTCCATTTTTTATAATGAAGTGCGCGAAATTTTACTGGTTAAAGCTCCTGAAAAACTCTTTTGTTCCCATCAAAGAGGTGTGCAATGTGCTCCTATTTTTGCAGCAGCAAAAGATTTAGGAATTGAAACTATTACGGTTATTTATTCTTGGGATAATTTACCAAAAGCAAGATTGGCATTGCAAGCCGATAAATATTTGGTTTGGTCTGATTGCATGAAGGAGGAATTGAAATTATATTATCCTGAAATTGCTTCAAGTCAAATTTTTATTACTGGGACTCCTCAGTTTGAATGTTATCAGCATTCTGAAAATATTATCCCTAAAGAAGCGTTTTATACTCGATATAATTTAGATTTGAATAAAAAAATCATTTGTTATTCGGGAGATGATGTGTTGACTTGTCCAGATGACCCACAATATTTAGCTGATTTAGCAGATGAGTTGATTAAAAATAATTTAGATAATGAATATCAAATTTTATTGAGAAGATGTCCTGTAGATATTTCTGGTAGATTTGAAAAGATTATTTCCCAATATCCTAATTTAATTAAGCAAGCACCACCTTTGTGGAATTTTGAACCTAATAGCAGTTGGACCACTATTTATCCCTTACCTGAGGATGTTAAGTTATTAGTTTCAACTGTGTATTATAGTGATGTTGTTGTAAATTTAGGTTCTACTATGGCGTTCGATTTTGGCATGTTTGATAAACCATGTATCTATATAAATTACGACCAGGAAGAAAAGGTAAATCCCGATTGGTCTGTAAAAACAATTTATCAATTTCAGCATTTTAAAAGTATGCCTAATAACAATGTTGTTTTGTGGTGGAATTCTAAAGACAATTTGGTAACGTTAATGGCTGAATTTAAATCTAATTTTGATATTAAGAATATCCGTGGATGGACTGAAATTGTCATAGAAGATGCTAGTGAGGCTTCCCAGAATATTTCAAACGTATTATTTTATGATAAATAGTTTAAGAAGATTAATTTGGAAGTTTTTAGGAATTAATTTTTATAATTTCCTTAAAAACAAGAAACATATAAATTTAAAAGATGCCGATTGGGTTCAATTAGGTAAGAATTCTTATGATAATGGAGCTTATGTATGGCGATGGAATACCAATAGTAAATTAGTTATCGGTAATTTTTGTTCGATTGCAAACGATGTACATTTTATATGTGACTCGGGTTATCATGGAGAAAGTGAAATTACGAGTTTTCCTTTATTCCATGAAGTATTAAATAAAGAAGATGACGTTGTAATTAATTCTGTTACCTATAAAGTAAAGAATATCACAAATCAATTACCACCTCAAAAGCAAAATATTACTATTGGTCATGATGTCTGGATTGGAGCTAGAGCAACTATATTGCCTAATGTAACAATAGGTAATGGAGTTACCATTTTAGCGGGAGCAGTTGTTTCAGAAGATATGCCTGATTACGCCGTTGTTGGAGGTGTACCTGCAAAAGTGATTAGTTTTAAGCATAACGCAATTGTTATTCAAAAATTAAACAAAATAGCTTGGTGGAATTGGGACGAAAAAACAATAAAAAAGAACGTAAATAGTTTTTATTTACCAATAGAAGAATTTATAAAAATTTACAGTTAAATGCACATCTGTTTCCTAACCAACGAATATCCAAAGGCAGGCTTTCCACATGGAGGCTTGGGTAGTTTTGTAAAAACTATGGCTGAGGCTTTGGTTAAAAATGATCTTCAGGTTACGGTTATAGGGTTGAATTATACCCCAGTTGATGAAACAGAAAGTGTAAATGGAGTGCACATTATAAGAATTCGGAAAAGTAACGTCAAAGGTTTAGCTTGGTATTTTAATTCAAAAAATATAGCGAAAACCATTGCTGCAATTCATAAAAAGAATCCCATTGATATCGTAGAAGGAGCCGAATTGTCTCTTGCATTTTTGCCTAAAATTAAAGAAATAAAATACGTGATTCGCCTACATGGTGGCCATCATTTTTTTGCTGAAGGGGAAAACAGAGGGATTACTTGGTGGAAAGGATTTCAGGAAAAGCGCTCCTTTAAAAAAGCTGATGCATTTATTGCGGTTTCTAATTATGTTAAAAGTCATACCGCAACGTATTTGAGTTATCATAATAAGCCAGTTGAAGTTATTTTTAATCCCATTAATGGTCAATTGTTTCAACCTCAAGAAGTAGCAATTGAAGCCAATACTATCACTTTTGCAGGGACGATTTGTGAAAAGAAAGGAGTCCGTCAATTGATTCAAGCTTTTCCATTGGTTAAAGAAAAATTTCCAGATGCTATTTTGAATTTGTATGGAAGAGATTGGTTCTTTCCCGATGGTAGTTCTTACATGAAAATGTTGAAAGCAACCGAATTACCTAAGTTAGGTGTATTTGCCAAGGATGTTGTTTTTTATGGAGCTGTTCCTTTTACTGAAATTCCAAATGCTTATGCTAAAGCTGCTGTTTGTATATTTCCTTCCCACATGGAAACCTTAGGTTTGGTTGCTCCCGAAGCTATGGCAATGGAGAAACCTGTGATTTTTACCAAGTTAGGACCAGGTCCAGAAGTGATTGTTGATGGTGCAACAGGTTGGTTGTGTAATCCTCATCATCCAGAAGATATTGCGAATACAATTATTCAAGTTTTAAGTAATCCTCAAAAAGCTCAAGAAGTTGCAAAACAAGCAAAACGTTTTGTTTTAGAAAAGTTTGAACTGCATGAAATTGCTCAAAACAATATAGATTTTTATAAAAAAATACTTCTTTATTGATATTTGTTTATTCTTCTTTTGGTAATGTACATAGCTCGAGCCAAAAATTTTCTATTTTTAATATTGCATCTAAAAATTCATGCATATCTAAAGGTTTTTTTACATAGCTATTGCAATTATTATCGTACGCTTGATTGATATCATTTGAATAGGCTGAAGTGGTTAACATAATTACAGGAATTTTCTTTAGATTTTCATCATTCTTGATTTTCTTTAATACTTCATGACCATTATAAATGGGCAAGTTGATATCTAAAAGAATCAGATCTGGTTTTTTAACATCTAAAAAATCTCCTTGTTTAAAAAGGAAATCTATTGCTTCTTTACCATTTCTTGCAACGCTAATTTCTGTTTTTATTTTAGTTTCTTCGAAAGCATCGAGTGTAAGTAAAATGTCTCCTTCGTTGTCTTCAACTAGGAGTATGTGAACAGTATTTGATTCTAAACTCATATTTAAATATTTTATTAGATGGAAAAGAAACTTTTTTAGTCCCAATTTTGATTTCTACAACCTTTATGTAAAATTACATTTTTTTATTGAATATCAAACCTTTGCCTGTTTTTATTGTGCGATTTTTTATATAAATTTAGCTAGGATTCTTTTCTTTATTGTTCGCTTTTATTTTTAATTATTGTGGCAAAATTGGTTTGCTGTTTGTTTTAGGTATTGTAAAATAAAATACAGAACCTTCGTCAATTTTAGATTCAACCCAAATCTTACCGTTTAAAAAGTCTATATGGCGTTTTACAATTGAAAGTCCAATACCCGTTCCTTCATATTCTTCACGATTATGTAAACGTTGAAAAATGATAAAAATTTTGTTGTAAAATTTTGGTTCAATTCCAATACCGTTATCTTTTACGGCAAATGTCCATTCCTTATCGTCTTCCTTACAAGTTATTTCAATTTTAGGCGCTATTTCATTTTTCGAATATTTAATTGCATTATCTAATAGTGAATGAAATATTTGTGTTAAGCCCGTTTTGTAAGTTTGAATGTTTGGTATTTTTTCATGTGTAATCGTGGCTGATTTTTCCGAAATAATTTTTCCTCTTAACAATTTATAATCTGTAATTATATCGTTTACGTTAACTTCTTCAACGTAATCTGTTGGTCTTCCTGCTCTAGAATATTCCAAAAGATCTAAAATAATTTGCTTCATTCGTTTTGAACCATTCGTAGCAAATTCGATATATTGTAAAGCTTTGTCGTCTAATTTGTCTTCATATTTGCGTTTTAGCTGATCCATGAAGCTGGAAATCATTCGTAATGGTTCTTGTAAATCGTGAGAGGTTATAAAAGCAAATTGCTCTAATTCTTCATTAGAACGTTCTAATTCTTTGGCATACGATTGTAACGATTCGTTTAACGCAATAAGTTGTGCTTCATGCTTTTTTTGCTCGGTGATGTTAGTCATTGCGCCAATCATTCTAGTTGGTTTTCCATCATTATCACGTAAAATAATGCCTCTATCAACCACATAAACAATCTTTCCAGACTCATTAAAAACTCTATATTCTGCTTCCCATCTATTTACATCAGGATTATCTAAGGCGTTAGATAAATTTTCTTTTGTTTTTTTAATGTCGTCAGGGTGAAAGTCTTCATTCCAAAATTGACTTTCTTCTAAATTTGAAGGTGTATCATCTCCAAGAAACTTTTGAATATTCTGAGATCTAAAAAAGGTTTTTTCTTTAATATTCCAATCCCAAATGGCATCATTAGTTGCTTGTGTTACTATCTCGAAACGTTCATTTGCTTGAAGAATTTTTGTTTCTGATTTTTTACGTTCTGTTATATCTCTAATAAAGGCACAGAAAAATAAATCCTCTCCTTGATTAATAGGTATTATCGTTAGTTCAATTGGAAATTCTTCTCCGTTTCGTTTGATGGCACTCAATTCTAATAGAACGTTAAGCGCTTTTCCTTCTCCCGTTTTGAGATAGTGTTTTAAGCCTTCTCTGTGGTGTTTTCTGTAGGGTTCAGGTACAATTAGTTCTGATAGTTGCTGCCCAATAACTTCTGTTTCCTTCCATCCAAAAATCACTTCAGCTTGTGCATTCCAAAAAGTAACTGTTTCATTGGTGTCGATACAAATGATGGCATCTAATGCGCCACTCATGATTAATTTTCTTTTTTCTTCGCTATCGCTGATTTCTTTTTCTGTCTTTATGCGTTCTGTTATATCTAAAATTACAGCTAAAAATCTTCTTTGGTTGTTTTCTGCTATTAATTGTAAATGCACTTCTACAGGGTATAGGCTTCCATCCTTACGTTTGTGATTTGTAAAGAAAATTAGTTTTTCTTTTTCCTTGTTTACTAATGGAGTAATCAGTTTTTTAAACGCCTCCACCGTATAATCAGGCTTAATGTCGATAGGAGTTAGGGTTTTCATTTCTTCTATTGAATACCCAATATTGATTAGCGCTCCTTTGTTGACATAAATGAATTGGAAGGTATCCGCATCGAATATATAAATTTCATTTAAACTATTTTCTAAGGTATTTTGAAAGCTGTTTTTTTGCAGCTCCACCATTTTTTGTTCGTGAATGTCTTGAAAACTACCGTATAAACGGACGCATTTTCCATTTATCATTTCAGCATTTCCTATGGATCTTACCCAACGTTCTTTGTTTTTGGCAGTTAAAAGAACGGCTTCGAAATCAAAAGGTATTCCTGTTTCTAAACTTATTGTTGTTTTTTCTGCCACCATTTGTCTAAAATCTTCTCTGTAGAAATTGATGCCATTTTCTAAATTGGGTATAAACGTAGCTGGATCTGTTTCATGAAGTTCATACACGGTGTTTGACCAATACATTTTATTTTTTATACAGTCAAGTTCCCAACTTCCTATTTTTGCTAATTTGGTTACTTGTGCTAATAGTTCTTCATTTTGAGTTTCTTGCGTAATATCTAATAAAATGGAATTAAAAAGAATGGTACCGTCTATAGAAAATTCAGGTTTTCCATAACCTTGAAGTATGCGTTTTTCTCCATTTAGAGCAACCGAACGGAATTTGATAGACCAGTTTGTTTTATTTGTTACAGAATCAACAATGCTTTGTTTTACTGCCTCAAAATCGCCTCCTGATTTGATTTGATTCCATGCTAAGTCAATGTTGTTTGTAATTTCATCTGCAGTATGTCCCCAAATTTTTTCTGCTCCTTTACTAACATTTTTAATTTGATCGCTACCATCAGGATGAAGAATATATTGATAAACGACACCCGGAATATTGTCGGATAAGTTTTTTAATCGTTCTTCTGTTTCTTTACGGTCGGTTATGTCTTGAAAACTCCCTACAAATTTTACACATTTACCATTTTCATATTCTGGATTTCCAATTACTCTTATCCATCGTTCTTTTTTGCTGTTATTTACGATA
>NZ_JAIWOF010000234.1 GCF_020217025.1 Flavobacterium sp.
ATAGCTTCATAATCTAAATAAGCTCCTTCTGTTATGCTTTTGGTTATGCATTCTGTAACATAAGCTTTATGCTCTTCTTTGTAAAAGTTTATGGCTGTATTTACATCAGGGATGAATGTTTTTGGATCTGTTTCGTGTAAACGATGCACTTCATCGGACCAAAATAGATTGTTTTCTATTACATTATATTCCCAGCCTCCTACTTTAGCTAGTTCTCGCGTTTGTTTATTGAGTTCTCTAAGTTTTTTTTCCTCAGTTATGTTTTTTGCAATAGCGTATATTAGTCCTTCTTCAAGCGAAGCTTTAGATGTCCAGCTTAGCCAGATAACTTTTCCGTTTTTGGTTCGGTATCTATTTTCGAAAGTAGCGGTAATCTGACCTTTCATAACGCCTTCAAATTCATTTTTTGTGATGATTTTATCATCAGGGTGTACAAAATTACTAAAGGGCTGGTATAAAAGTTCTTCTTCTGTGTAGCCTAATAAATCACATCCGGCTTTATTAATTTTTAAGAGTCTACCTTTAAAATCTGTAAGAAATACCATATCTGGAATGGTATTATACAAATAGCCTAAATCGTTTTCTAATTTTTTTCGATTGATTTCAGAACCAATGAATTGCTTTAATTGTTCAAATAATTTGATGTGTTTATTTAGATGATTGCTTACTTTTTGTGTAGCTATTAACAATACTCCCACCACATGATTGTTGTAAATAAGCGGGAAAGCTGCTGCATTTTTAATAGCTGTTTTTTCAGCGGCTTCTTTTCGAACAAAATCATCCTTTTTGTTGATGTTTTCCCAGATTGAGGTGTTTTTTTTACTCCAAACCGCTCCTGGTAATCCTTCACCTGGCAGGAAAGATCTTATCTCTTTGGTTGCTTCCAAAAAGTTTGTGGCATCTGTTGAAGTAGCATTATTTGCAATTAATTGTAATTTTGTGTTTTCGATATTTGGCATCCATAATTCCACTAGGTCAAATCGGCCATACTCGCATATGGTTTGACAGAGTAATTTGGAAGATTGCAATAGGTCTTTTTCGGAAGAGAAGTTTAAACTTATTTTTCCTAACAGTTCCTTTTCAAGTTCTTTTTGTTTTTGTTCTGTTACGTCTCTTTGTATGGCTATCCAATGGGTGTAAATTCCTTTTTCATCTGCTACGGGAGATATTTTAAAATTATTCCAAAACTCTTCCCCATTTTTTTTGTAGTTGGCTATTGTGATTTCACATGATTCCCATTTTTCAATGGCTTTGTTCAATTTTTTGAGTTCCTCATGATCCGTGTTAGGACCGTGTAGTATTTTAGTTGTTTTGCCAATTACTTCGGCAGCTTTATACCCTGTCATTTTAGTAAAAGCTTCATTAACGTATATGATTTTGGGGCCGGAATTGTCAACAAGTTTCACTTCGGTAATTACAACTGAATCTTTGGTATTGGTTACTGCGCTACTAAGTAGTCTTAACTGTTGTTCTTCTTCCTTTTGTTTTGTTATATCTCTTGAGTTTGCCACAATTCCTTTAATAGCAGGATTGTCTGTCATGTTTGTAAGGACAGTTTCTATCCATCTCCATTCTTTGTTGCCGTCTTTAAGTCTGAAAGGTTCAACGATTATTTTTTTTTCCTTGGCGATTCTTTGCATGTATTTTGAAGCTTTTTCGATATCTTCTGGATGAATGAAATCGAAAATTGTATTGCCTTGAAACTCTTCAGGAGTTATTCCTAAAATAGCGGTTGTTGTTGGACTTGTATAACTGTATTTTCCATTAGTATCAATTATACTTATCATGTCACTTCCTTCTTGAACTAGTGCTTTAAAGCGTTGCTCGCTTTGAAGTATTAGTTCTTCTTGTTCTATTCTTTTGGTAATATCTTGGCAAACTACTAGCATGCATTCTCGATCATTGAAATCTATTTTATGACCATTAACTTCAACTTGAATTGGTGTTTTATCTTTTTTTAAATGGGTGAAAATTCCAAAGTAGATATTTCCATTTTGGTCTTTAATGGATGCATTAGCATTAAGAAGTCTTTCTATTTCATGCGGAGGCCTAATGTCCTTTATGGTTAATTTCAAAAATTCTTCTTTTGAATATCCATAGTGTTCAATGGCAGCAATATTTACATCTAGAATTTGAAACGTTTGATAGTTGTATATCCACGATGGTAATGGGTTTAGATTAAAAAGATTAGCGTTTAAATGGTCTTTACTCATTATTTAATTGCTTTTATATGGAACTAAAGTTTTGACTTCTTAAATTAACAAAATAATTTATTGATTATCAAATGTTTATTTAGATTTTATTTAAAATAGTCCAGAAAGAAGGGTAGGTGGGATTTGGTAGGGTTTAGGGGTATCTTTTATTTTTACAATTGGTTTTTTTCTTTAATTTCTATTAAAACTTCTTTGCTAATGGGTTTTGACAGGTATTTTTCAATTAATGGAAATTGTTTCGCTCTTTCCAAATCTGCTTTGTTGATAGATGAGGTAAGTAAATAAATAGTTGTGTTTTGCGATGTAATTAATGGCTCACATTTGCTTAAAAATTCCCAACCATTCATTTCAGGCATATTAATATCTAGGAATATGATATATTTTTCATCTTTCAGATATTTGTTTTCTAAGTAGTCAAAAGCATCTTTACCATTGTTAAATGTTTCAATTTTTTGAGTAATAGAAACAAGTTCTAAATTTTTTTTTAGAATTATTGTAGAAATTGGATCGTCATCTATTATGAAAATGTGTTTTTTCATAGGCAAAGATTTTTTAGTTACATAGAATGCGTTTTATTTACTATTTCATTGATGGTGTTTTCTAATTCTATTACTGATTGGTTAAGATGATCAAGTAATTCTTTATCATTTACCGATTCTGTTTCGTTTATTAGTTTAATGAGCCCTAAAATATTTGTAAGCGGTGATCGAACTACATGGGATTGAATCCATGCAATGTCTTTTAGTTTAGTGTTTTGATTTTCAATTTCATTAAGATGTTCAATACTTTTGGTAATGTCGTTACTTACTATAATGATTGCTTCTTTGTTGTTATGGATGATTTTATTATATTTAACCTGGGCGATGATTTTGTCTTTGTTCTTTTTTTGATGGTTTTGAGTAATTATTGTTTGATGATTGTCAAAAATACTTTCTTCGTCTTTAAAAATAGTTTTAATAGATTGGTTTACTAATTCTTCTTTTTTAAATTCATATAGTTTTTCACAAGCTTGGTTTACATCTAAAATTTGTAACGTTGTAGCGTCAATAACAAAAATAGGTTGTGGACTTAACTCAAATAAATCGTTGTATAATTGTTCTGATTCTTTAATTTTTATGATGTTTTTAAAACGTTCAATGTTATAAACTAGGCTTTTATATAACATAGCGCTGTTAATTTCATCTTTTAAAAGATAATCCGAAGCTCCAAGTGCAATTGCTTTTAAGGCAAATGAAAAATCAGAATATCCTGTTAATACTACAACGGGTATATTGTTTGATATTTTTAATACTTCTTCTACTAATTCAGTGCCAGTTTTATCTGGTAATGATAGGTCTAAAAAAATTATATCATAATCAGAAAGGCTTCCATTTGATTGTTTGAAGTCGCTAAATTTTTCAAAATGTTTTATTGTAGGCAGTTTTATTTTTTCACTTAAATATTCTTCTAAAAGGAAAAAATCGCCTAAATTATCTTCAATAACTATTATGTTATACTTTTTTTCGTCTACAATCATATTATTTTTTAGAAGGTAGTTTAGATATTTTAAACCAATAATTGCATAGTACATTTATGGTTTCGAAAAAATCATTAATATCGGCTGGTTTTGTAATAAAACAATTAGCATAATTTTCGTAGGTTAAATTGATATCGCTAATTGCAGAAGATGTTGTTAAAATTATGACAGGAATGTGTTTTGTTTTTTCGTTCTCTTTTATTTTTTTTAAGACCTCGTGTCCATTTAATAAAGGTAAATTGATATCGAGAAGAATTAAATCAGGTAACTGAGTATCTTCCTTTTGGTCAAACAAAATGTTGATAGCTTCTTTACCATTTCGAGCAACTTTAATATTTGTTTTACAGTCGCGCTCTTCAAATGCTTCCGAAGTTAAAACGATATCTCCTTCGTTATCTTCTACAAGTAGGATTTGATTTTTTTTCATAGCTGTGGGGGTAGTTTTGTTGTTTGTTATTATAAAGATAAATTAATTTATCTAATTAATAATCAAAAAAACAGTTAATTATGATTTTTTTCCTCTCTTTTTTCTTATAAAATGGTGATTTTAAATTGTTTATACTTTGTGTTTTTTATTGTGTTTTTTGGTAATGTGAAATAAAATGAACTTCCTTGATTTAGTGAAGAATCGATTTGAATTTTTCCACCTAAAATTTCAATTGCTTTTTTGGTAATTGATAAACCTACGCCAGTTCCTTTACTTTCAGAGTTAGAATTTAGGCGTTGAAATAATTGAAAAATCTTTTCATGGTACTCTTTGTCAATTCCGATACCGTTATCTGAACAAGTAAATTCCCAGTAATCAGGTTGTTCTTTGTGCGTTATTGTTATGTGTAGCTTTTCATTATTCTTTTTAAATTTAATTGCATTTTCAATTAAATTTTTAAATATCATGTAAATTAAATTTTCATCGGTTTTAATAATGGGTAATTTAGAACTGGTTACATTATCTAAAGTTAACGCATTTTCATATTCTTTTAGTATGTTAGTAATAACCAGATTTAAATCTATGTCTTTGTAGTTTAGGTTTTTACCAATTTTAGTGTGTTCTTGTAAGTTTAAAATACTTTTACGCATGTAGTACGCACCATCGATGGCGTATTTGATGTATTCATGTCCTTTTTCATCCAGATTGTTTTTGTATTTTTTTTCAAGATTTGTTAAAAAACTAATTATGGTTCTATTGGGTTCTTGAAGGTCGTGAGAAGCAAGAAAAAAGTAATTCTCAAGTTCGTTATTGGTTTTTTCAAGTTCTGTAGATTTTTCTTTTAATTCTTCAATTTTCTGTCGGATGGCAGAATTGTGTCTTTTGAGTAAAGTGAATAAAAGCAATCCGGTTGAAATAACAAAAAAGCATCCTTTAATGTTTTGAAAATTAGTAATTTGTTCTTGGGTGTTTTTAGTAATAAATAAAAGCACAAAATGGTCACTTAAGAATATCCACAATATTCCAATTGTAATGTATAAAAGGGTTATCTTAAGTTCTGACTTCATCTTTATTCTTTTTCTTTAGGTAAAGTAAAGTAAAATGTACTACCCACATTCACTACCGATTCTACCCAAATGGTTCCGTTCAGATTCTCTACAATTTTCTTTACTATGGCTAATCCCATTCCGCTTCCTTTGTCGCCTTCTCTTGTGTGTAATCGTTGAAAAAGCACAAATATTTTTTCTAGATATTCATTTTCAATTCCAATTCCGTTGTCTTTAACCGCAAAGGTGATTTGTTTATCATCTTCTTCAATTACTTTAACAGATACAATTGGAGCTTCATTTTCTTTAGAATATTTAAAGGCATTACCAATTAAATTTTGAAAAACTTGAATCAATGGCGATTTATAAGAGTTTAAAATTGGTAAATTTTCATAAATTAATTTGCCGTGTGGAAATTCAAGTTTGTAGAAAGATTCAATTTCATGGATGATATCATTTAAATTGATTGCTTCTTTTTTGTCGTTATATTTTCCTACTCTTGAAAATTCTAAAATATCTAAAATAATATTCTTCATTCTTTTGGCACCATCAACCGCAAAAAAGATATATTTTTTTCCTTTCTCATCAATTACATCATTGTATTTTTTCTCTAGTTGCGTCAAAAAACTGGTTATCATTCTCAGCGGTTCTTGTAAGTCATGAGATATGATGTAAGCAAAATATTCTAATTCTTTATTCACCTTAGTAAGCTCTTTTGCTCTATTCTCTAATTCAATATTTAATTTTTCTAAATCGGCAGTTTTTTTATCAACTAGAGATTCTAATTTTAGAGGCTCTTCTGCTAGTTTTCTTAAGTATAATGCTATAATTATACTCAAAACAATTCCGTAAATAAGAAACTCGATTGATCTGTTTAAATATTTTGGTTCTTTTAATTTTACATACAAATACCAATCTCCTGCAGGGATGAAAGATTTATGAATAATTCCGTTGCTGAAATCGCCATTGTTTTTGAAAAACTTAGGGCCGTTTAAATCGCCTTCTTTTTGTACCATTTGATATTCAAAGTTTGAAGTACTTCCAAGATCGTCTAGGTGTATGGCTTTTAAAAAAGTTTCTGTTTTAATAATAACTGCAGAAAATCCCCAAAATTTCCCATTTTTATAAATAGGTTCTCTGCCTACAATACCCATTCCTCCTTGTACTAGTTGAAATGGTCCTTCAAAAAAGATTTTATTTTTTTTAATAGCATCTTTAGCCGCTTTTTTGTGAAGGCTATCGGCAGTAAGATGATAGCCAATGGTTTTTTCATTGCCAATTAAAGGATAGGTTTTTATAATTTCAAATCCTTTTACCAATTGAATTCCATCTACATATTTGTTTTTTTCTACTAAACTTTTTGCTACGGGTTCAAATTCTTGTTCTTGTAAATTTTTTTCGGCAATAAAACTAATTACTTTAACCACATTAGAACTGTAGTTAATTGTACTCTCAAGCTGGTTTTTTATCTTGAATGATTCTTCTTTTACTTTTATTAATTCATTACCATACTCATTGTTGTAAATTCTGTAGGTTAAGAATATGCTAATAATGAGTAAAATAAAAAAAGAGATAATAGCCAATTGATTTGGCCAATAATCTAAACATCTATTTATTTTTCTTAGTAGGTTCATTTTTTTGGTAATGTAAAATGGAATGTTGCTCCTTTGTTTACTTCAGATTCAACCCAGATGGTTCCATTTAGGTTTTCAATAATTTTTTTAACAATAGCTAGTCCCATACCCGAGCCGTTGTATTCTTGTTTGGTGTGTAATCTTTGGAAAATTACAAAAATTTTGTCATGAAATTCTTTGTCAATTCCGATTCCATTGTCTTGGATTGTGAAATGCCAATTTTTATCATCTTCCACGGTTTCAATATTTATTTTAGGACTTTCATTGGGTTTTTGATATTTTAAGCCGTTTCCTATAAGGTTGTGAAAAATTTGGGTCAAAGGTGTTTTGAATCCTGTAATAGTTGGTAAATTACTGTGTGTAATTACAGCCTTGGTTTCTGTTATTTTTTGACTGTTCATCTTACAAACTTCATCTACAAGATTATTTATGTCTATAGCTTCATTTTGTTCTGTTACTTTTCCGATTCTTGAATATTCTAAGATATCTAAAATAATATTTCTCATTCGATTAGCACCGTCAACAGCAAAGTAAATATACTGTTTTCCTTTTTCATCTAACACATCATTATATTTTTTTTCTAAATGTGTTAGGAAACTTGTTACCATTCTTAAGGGTTCTTGCATGTCATGTGAGGCAATGTAGGCAAATTGTTCTAATTCTTGATTCGAATTTAGTAAGGCTTTTGTTTGTTTTTCTAATTTTTTATTTAAAATGCGTAGCGATTCTTCTTGTTCTTTGATAGATGTTATGTCTTGCAGTGCACCAACGATTCGTGTTGCTATTCCTTTTTCATTTCTTATGATGACTCCGTTGTTTATGATGTAAGCGTATTCGTTATTTGCTTTTTTGTACCAGTATTCTTTTTTCCAGTTTTCTTGTTCTGGATTGTTGATTGCTTCTTTCAACGAGTTAATTACCTCTTCTGCTTGATCAGGTCGTACTCTTGATTTGATTAAATCTAGAAGATTACGGTCATAAATAAAATTAGGCACTTTATAACCAAATGATTTGAAGAAACCTTCTCCTCTATACATGGTTTTTTTCTCGATATCCCAATCCCAAATAGCATCGTTAGTCGCTGCTGTTGATTTTTCAAAACGGTCATTAGATGCTTTTAAGGCGTTTTCATATGCTTTTGTACTAGTAATGTCTTTGTAGTAAATAGATAATCCAGCTTTTGATGGATATACGCTAATTTCGACCCATAAGTTAAGCTGCTCCAAAAAAGTTTGAAAATAGACTGTTTTTTGTTTTGTTAAGGCTTCTTTGTATTTTTTTTCTTGGATGGTATTTTTAATTTGAGGAAATAATTTCCAGAAATTTTTACCTAAAACGTTCTCTCTATTAAGATCTAATATTTTTTCTGTTTTATTATTCCAATACGTTATGTTCCAATTTTTGTCTAGCGAAATGAAAGCGTCACCTATGCTTTCTAGGATGTCATTTTTATCTTCTAGCGATTTTTGAAGTGCTAGACTGGTTTTTTTTCTTTGAATAGTTGCGGATAAGTTGAACACAATGTTTGATAGAAAGCTAATTTCGCTAATTGACCATTCGCGTTCAGTAACGCAATCGTCAAAGCCTACAAAACCTTGGAAAGTGTTGTTGATGAAGATGGGTAAAACTAGAAATGATTTGATGTTTTGGTTTTTCAAATTTTCTTTTAGGTTTCCTTCCGGTAATTTTGATGTTATAGTGGCAACGAGTTTACCTTCTATTAATGGGTTAAAAAAATCGGTAAAGGCTTCAATAGGAATGTTTTGTAACTCAGGGTTTTCTATTTGTGGTTCAATGCCGTCTTTAATCCATTCGATTTTCTGATTGCAGGTTTTCGGTTGGCCTTCGCTTACTTCGTCTATTTCAAAATAATAAATTCTATCGACATCGATGGTATTTCCAGTGATTTGGAATACTTTGTTTAATGATTCGTACCAATCGTCGGCATGAGTTAGTTCTGAGATTACATTGGTAATAGAGGATAGGAAGATATTTTTTTGTGCTAAATCGAGTTCGTTTACTTTTTGATGGGTAATATTTTGAATACTTCCCAGAATTTTGGTCATGTTGTTTTCAAAGTTGTATTCGGGTTTTCCGATACATCTTACCCATTTTAAATTTCCTTTTTTGGTTTTAATTTGGAATTCGATATCAAATTTTTTACCTCTATTAATTAATTTATAAAATGCATTTTCTGTTTTTTTTCGGTCTTTTTCGTAGGTGAAGTTGAGTAAGATTTCTAGATTGATATTTTCGTTTGTCTCTAATTCTAGAATTTCTTTTACCACACTAGATAAAAAGAAATGAGGTGATTGGGTATTCGTATGGTATTCCCAACTTCCAATTTCTGCTAGTTTTGCTGTTTCTTGAAAAAGGTGTTGTAGTTCTGTAATCTCTGTAATATTTCTGCCATAAGAAAAAGCATTATTTTCATCACCAAAAATTTCAGAAGAACTCCAAGAAATCCATTTGTAATCTCCGTTTTTTGTTCGGAATCGGTTGGCAAAATTATTTGCTTTTCTGTTTCCAGATATGGTTTCTATGTATTCTACTTCCGATTTTATTAAATCATCTGGGTGTAAGAAATAGGTGTAAGGATTGGAAGTTAATTCCTCTTCGGTATATCCTAATAAGTCGCAAAATGCTTGATTTACTTTAGTGAAATGACCGTAAGCATTGGCTATGGCAATAATGTCTGGTGCACTTTCAAACATTAGTGTATTCATTTCCTCATTCATTTTGCGTTTTATCTCTGCTCCAAGATAATTACTTAGCGATAGATAAGGTTCAATTTTTAGTTGGTCTAAAGTAAGGTCTTCTTTAGAAAAGAATACTAAAGTTCCAATGAAGTCATTATTGTTGAATAATGGCACACCAAGAAGTGATTTAACATCTAATTCATCAGCTAATTCTTTTCTAAAAAAATAGTTGTTGATGTCTTCTTTTTTCCAGATTTTGTGTTTTTTTTCTTTCCAGATGATTCCAGGAAGTCCTTGATTTTCTGTGAATCGAGAAAAATTATATGTTTTTTCGTAGCTTTTTTTTATGTTGTCGTTTTGGGTTGCCCATTTCTTTAAAGAGATGTTTGTTTTGCAAGAATTCAGTAGCCATAATTCAGTAGCTAAAAAATCATCATATTTGGTTAGGTATTCAAGAATTTCTTC
>NZ_JAIWOF010000124.1 GCF_020217025.1 Flavobacterium sp.
TTATATGCACACCATGCTATTCAAGATAGTATTGTGGTAACAGATGCGGAAGTTAACAGCTTTATGAATGAGCAAATTGATGCTATGGTAGAGCAAGTAGGTTCATTAGATAAAGTAGTTAAGTTTTACAAAAAGAAAAATGTAGATGAATTTAAATCTTATTTCTTCGAAATCATTAAGATGAATAAGCTAACTTCTCAGATGCGTAGTAAGATTGTTGAAAAAGTTACGATTACACCAGAGGAGGTAAGAAACTTCTTTAAAAGTATTCCTGCAGATGAAATGCCAACTTTTGGAGCTGAAATGGAGGTAGCGCAAATTGTTGTTAAACCCGTAATTACAGAAGAAGAAAAGAAAAGAGTTATTGATAAACTGAAAGAAATTCGACAAGATGTCTTAAACGGCTCAAGTTTTTACAGTAAAGCGGTTTTATTTACTGAAGATGAAGCATCTGTAGGTTCAGGAGGGTTTTATAAAATTAATAGAAAAACTGGATTTGTTAAAGAATTCAAAGAAGTAGCGTTTAGCCTTGCTGAAGGAGAAATTTCTGAACCATTTGAAACAGAATTTGGATATCATATTATTATGGTTGAAAAAATTAAAGGTCAAGAAGTGGAGTTACGTCATATATTAATGTCTCCTAAAGTTTCAACTCAAGCGATGAAAGATGCCAAAGCTAAAATTGAAATTATTAGAAATAAAATTTTAAACAAAGAAATTTCGTTTGCTGATGCTGCAAAATCTTCGTCAGATGAAAAGGAAACAAAAAATAATGGAGGTGTGTTGTTAAATCCAAGAACTATGGAACCTCGTTTTGAGTTGACTAAAATGGATCCAGCTCTTTATGCACAAGTTTCTGTTTTGAAAGATGGTGAAATATCACTTCCTATTTTAGATGAGGCTAGAGGTGTAGGAAAGTTTTATAAAATCATAACTGTTAATAATAGAACTGAAGAACATACTGCAGATTTTGCAAAAGATTATCTGAAAATTAAAGAATTAGCTTTAAAGGATAAACAAATTAAAGAAATTGCAAAATGGAGCGAAGAAAAAATTAAAGAAACTTATATTAAGATTTCTGATGATTATAAAGATTGTGATTTTGTCAATAATTGGTTAAAAAAATAAATTAACTAACCCTTTGAATTTTCAGAGGGTTTTTTATTATTTTAGAGGTTTAATAATTAAATTCAATTTTCCGAATTCTAAATTCTAAATTCAATATGTCAGACGTAGCCGCTATTCAGGAATTAGTTCAAAGACAAAAAGCATTAAAGCAAGAAATTGCCAAAGTAATCGTAGGTCAAGATGAAGTCGTACATCAAATTGTAATGAGCATTTTTTCTGGAGGACACGCTTTACTTATTGGTGTGCCTGGTTTAGCAAAAACCTTGATGGTAAATACTATTTCGCAAGCTTTAGGTTTGAATTTCAAAAGAATTCAATTTACGCCTGATTTAATGCCGTCCGATATTTTAGGAAGCGAAATTTTAGATGAAAATCGTCATTTTAAATTCATCAAAGGACCAATATTTTCCAATATCATCTTGGCAGATGAAATCAACAGAACTCCACCAAAAACGCAAGCAGCTCTTTTAGAAGCTATGCAAGAACGTGCGGTAACTGTAGCTGGACATCATTATAAATTAGATTCGCCATATTTCGTATTAGCAACACAAAATCCAATTGAGCAAGAAGGAACGTATCCGTTACCAGAAGCACAATTAGACCGTTTTATGTTTGCCGTGAAATTAGATTATCCGAGTTTTGAAGAAGAAGTAAATGTGGTAAAAGCAACCACTTCTGATTTTAAACCTGTGGTAAATTCTTTATTTACAGCTCAGGAAATTATAGATTTTCAAAATGTAATTCGTAAAATTCCTGTGGCAGATAATGTAATTGAATATGCAGTTTCGTTAGTAAGCAAAACACGTCCCGATAATCCACTTTCAAACGAATTTGTTAAAACCTATATCGATTGGGGTGCTGGTCCAAGAGCTTCACAAAATTTAATTTTAGCAGCAAAAACCAACGCCGCTTTTAATGGAAAATTTTCTCCAGATATCGAAGATGTAAAAGCAGTAGCCATTGGAATTCTTCGTCACAGAATCGTAAAAAATTACAAAGCCGACGCCGAAGGAATTTCGGAAGAAGATATTATTAAAAAACTTTTTTAAAGAAGTTCTATGTTCGGTTTAGCAATTGATTTAAATAAACGAATGCATGGTTTAGATATTGCTAGATCAATTGCAATTTCATTGGTTGTGTTTTCACATAGTCTTTGGATTAGTGATTTTTTTCCTCCTTTAATTAATTGGTTAATGCAATTGAGCGGAACAATTGGTGTAGAAATTTTTTTTATAATTAGCGGATTTTTAATTGGTAAAATCGTCCTTAGAATGCTTGAGAATGAGGATTTTTCTTTTTCAAGTATTATTGCTTTTTTAAAGAGAAGATGGTTTAGGACATTGCCTAATTATTATTTAATTCTTTTTGTTAATGTTTTGCTATGGTATTTGTTTTATAATGAAATACCTGAGAAACTATATCTTTATTTTGTCTATTTACAAAACTTATCCCATAATGCTCCCGATTTTTATAGAATTTCATGGAGTTTGGCAGTTGAACAGTTTTGTTATATCATTGGGCCTTGTACATTATTACTCCTAGTAAAAATATTTCCAGGTGCAAATCGAAAACATCTATTTTTAGGAATGAGTTTATTTATGATTATGTTGTTTTTTGGTGTAAGACTATATTTTAATTTTACACATGAATTAACTTCATTAAATCAATGGAATGAATCATTACGAAAAGTAACTATTTACAGATTAGATGCTATTTATTATGGATTTGTGCTTTTCTATTTGTATTCCAATAATTTTATTGCTTCGAAATGGAATTTAAATCTTTTTTTTGTTGGGATTTTAGGAATTTTTACGCTTCACATATTAATTTTTGTCTTCGGAATTCAATATGAAAGGCATCAATTTTTTTTTAATGTTTTTTATTTGCCGCTGAATTCTATTTCAATTTGCTTGACGATTCCCTTTTTAGTTTCAATTAAATTAAAGAATGTCTTTTTTTTAAAGTGCGTAGCCTTGTTGAGTGTTATCTCATATAGTGTCTATTTATTGCATTATACCGTTATTCTTCATTCAATGAAGGTATTGTTTCCATCTGAAAATCTTCGTGGATTTTATCTTTTTGTATACACTTTTAGCTATTGGTTTTTAGTTCTTTTTCTGTCTTATTTGCTTTATCGATTTTTTGAAAAACCAATGACCAATCTCAGAGAAAAAAAATGATTAATTGATAGAATACTAGCTTTTTTTTAAAGGTTTTGTCAAATTAATAAAACTTTGATTTTAAATTGCGAATTATTCAATATATTTTTATTTTAATCGTTTTTATTGAAAAATAAATATCAAAATAGAATCTTTATAAATAATAATTCTTCTATTTAGGCTTTTTATTAAAAATTTTTAAATCTGATTAAGATTTATTAAATTTGTGCCACCAAAAAATACAACAAACACTAATTAACTTATTTTATAGTATGGCTTTAGCTAACGAAATGAATCTTTATAACGAGTACATTAAAGAAATCGAAGAAAGAAAAGGTCAAGGGTTACACCCAAAACCAATTGATAGTGCTGATTTATTAAACGAAATCATTGCTCAAATCAAAGATACAAACAACGCAAACAGACAAGATTGTTTGAAGTTTTTTATCTATAATACATTGCCAGGAACAACTCCTGCAGCTGGTGCAAAAGCAAAATTCTTAAAAGAAATTATTTTAGGTCAAGAGGCAGTAGCTGAAATCACTCCAACTTTTGCTTTTGAATTATTATCACACATGAAAGGTGGACCTTCAATTGTGGTTTTATTAGATTTGGCTTTAGGAAATGACGCTGCAATTGCAAAACAGGCAGCTGATGTTTTAAAAACACAAGTATATCTTTACGATGCCGATATGGCGCGTATTAAAGAAGCTTATGAAAACGGAAATGCCGTTGCAAAAGATATTTTAGAAAGTTATGCAAAAGCAGAATTCTTTACAAAACTTCCTGAAATTGCTGAAGAAATTAAAGTAGTAACCTTCATCGCTGGAGAAGGAGATATTTCAACCGACTTATTATCACCAGGAAATCAAGCGCACTCGCGTTCTGACCGTGAATTACACGGAAAATGTATGATTACACCTCAAGCGCAAGAAGAAATCAAAGCCTTACAAGCGCAACATCCAGATAAATCAGTAATGTTAATTGCTGAAAAAGGTACAATGGGAGTTGGTTCTTCTCGTATGTCGGGTGTAAATAACGTAGCGCTTTGGACAGGTAAACAAGCGAGTCCTTATGTACCATTCGTAAATTTCGCTCCAATTGTAGGTGGAACAAACGGAATTTCTCCAATTTTCCTTACTACAGTTGACGTAACAGGCGGTATCGGAATCGACTTGAAAAATTGGGTTAAAAAGACAGATGCTAACGGAGAATTAGTTCGCGATGAAAATGGAGAGCCAATTTTAGAACAAGTGTATTCTGTTGCCACTGGAACGGTTTTAACTATCAATACGAAAACAAAAAAATTATACAACGGTGATAAAGAATTGATTGATATTTCAAGATCGTTCACACCACAAAAAATGGAATTTATTAAAGCAGGTGGTTCGTACGCTATCGTTTTTGGTAAAAAACTACAAACGTTCGCAGCTAAAACTTTAGGAATCGAAGCACCACTTGTTTATGCTCCATCAAAAGAAATTCATATCGAAGGTCAAGGATTAACAGCGGTTGAAAAAATCTTTAACAAAAACGCTGTTGGAACACTTTCTAAAAATGTGTTACATGCAGGTTCTGACGTTCGTGTTACAGTAAACATCGTAGGTTCGCAAGATACAACAGGTTTGATGACCGCTCAAGAATTAGAATCGATGGCAGCTACTGTGATTTCTCCAATTGTTGATGCAGCGTACCAATCAGGTTGTCATACAGCATCTGTTTGGGATAAAAAAGCACAAGCTAATATCCCGAAATTAATGCAATTCATGAATGATTTCGGATTGATTACAGCACGTGACCCTAAAGGTGTTTATCATGCAATGACCGATGTTATTCATAAAGTATTAAATGATATTACAGTGGATGAATGGGCTATCATTATTGGTGGTGACTCTCATACTAGAATGTCAAAAGGAGTAGCTTTCGGTGCAGATTCTGGAACAGTTGCTCTTGCTTTAGCAACCGGTGAAGCTTCAATGCCAATTCCACAATCAGTAAAAGTTACTTTCAAAGGAAGTATGCCAGATTATATGGATTTCCGTGATGTAGTTCACGCAACTCAAGCGCAAATGTTACACCAATTTGGTGGTGAAAATGTTTTCCAAGGAAGAATTATTGAAGTTCACATTGGAACATTAACTGCTGATCAAGCGTTCACATTTACAGATTGGACTGCTGAAATGAAAGCAAAAGCTTCAATTTGTATTTCGGAAGATGAAACGTTAATCGAGTCATTAGAAATTGCAAAAGGAAGAATCCAAATCATGATTGACAAAGGTATGGATAACAAAAATCATGTACTTCAAGGATTAATCGACAAAGCAAACCAACGTATTGCAGAAATCCGTTCAGGTGAAAAACCAGCGTTACGTCCAGATGCTAATGCAAAATATTACGCAGAAGTTGAAGTAGATTTAGATCAAATCGCTGAGCCAATGATTGCTGATCCAGATGTAAACAATAAAGATGTTTCAAAACGTTATACGCACGATACAATTCGCCCACTTTCTTTCTATGGTGGTGACAAAAAAGTAGATTTAGGATTCATCGGATCTTGTATGGTTCACAAAGGCGATATGAAAATCTTAGCTCAGATGTTGAAAAATATCGAAAAACAACAAGGTAAAGTAGAATTCAAAGCACCTTTAGTAGTGGCTCCTCCAACTTACAATATTGTGGATGAATTAAAAGCAGAAGGCGATTGGGAAGTATTACAAAAATATTCAGGTTTCGAATTTGATGATAATGCACCAAAAGCTGTTGCTCGTACTGAGTATGAAAATATGTTGTACTTAGAGCGTCCGGGTTGTAACCTTTGTATGGGGAACCAAGAAAAAGCGTCTAAAGGAGATACGGTTATGGCAACATCAACTCGTTTGTTCCAAGGTCGTGTAGTTGAAGATACAGCAGAGAAAAAAGGAGAATCATTATTATCATCTACTCCAGTTGTAGTGTTGTCTACTATTTTAGGTAGAACACCTTCAATTGAAGAATACAAAAAAGCAGTAGAAGGAATCAACTTAACTAAGTTTGCTCCATCGCATAAATTGTTAGTAGGATAATAAATCTTTAATATCAAAATAAAAAGCTCAAGTTTTAACTTGGGCTTTTTTGTTTTTATCTCTTCATTTTTTTGTAAATTAGTGGGATTAAATAACACACAAAATAAATTACTATGGCATTTGATATTGAAATGATTGAAAAAGTGTACGCTAACATGGCAGCACGAGTAGATAAAGCTCGTGATTTGGTTGGGCGTCCTTTGACTTTATCGGAGAAAATTTTGTATTCGCATTTATGGGAAGGAATGCCATCGCAATCCTTCACCAGAGGAAAAGATTATGTTGATTTTGCTCCCGATAGAGTAGCTTGTCAGGATGCAACAGCGCAAATGGCCTTGTTGCAATTTATGCATGCTGGAAAGAAAACTGTAGCAGTTCCAACAACTGTTCACTGCGACCATTTAATTCAAGCAAAATCAGGTGCGGAAGCTGATTTAGCTTTCGCGAATAAACAATCCAAAGAAGTTTTTGATTTCTTGTCATCAGTGTCAAACAAATACGGAATTGGATTTTGGAAACCAGGTTCAGGAATTATTCACCAAATCGTTTTAGAAAACTACGCTTTTCCAGGAGGTTTGATGATTGGAACCGATTCTCATACCGTAAATGCAGGTGGTTTAGGAATGTTAGCCATCGGTGTTGGTGGTGCAGATGCAGTAGATGTAATGTCGGGTATGTCTTGGGAATTAAAATTTCCAAAATTAATTGGAGTTAAATTAACAGGTAAATTAAATGGTTGGACCGCTCCAAAAGACGTTATTTTAAAAGTAGCTGATATCTTAACCGTAAAAGGAGGAACAGGTGCTATTGTAGAATATTTCGGAGAAGGTGCTGAATCGATGTCGTGTACCGGAAAAGGAACCATTTGCAACATGGGTGCCGAAATCGGAGCTACGACTTCAACCTTCGGTTATGATGATTCAATGAGAAGATATTTGGCGGCAACAGGTCGTCAAGATGTGGTAAATGCTGCGGATAAAGTAGCTTCTTATCTAACTGCTGATGCTGAAGTTTATGCGAATCCAGCACAATATTTCGACCAATTAATTGAAATCAATTTATCTGAATTAGAGCCACACATCAACGGACCTTTCACTCCAGATAGAGGAACACCAGTTTCCAAAATGAAAGCCGAAGCTGAAGCAAATGGTTGGCCAATAAAAGTCGAATGGGGATTAATCGGTTCTTGTACCAATTCGTCTTACGAAGATATGTCACGTGCGGCTTCCATTGTAAGGCAAGCCGTAGCTCACGGAATTTCGCCTAAAGCAGAATTTGGAATCAATCCAGGTTCGGAACAAATTCGATATACGATTGAACGAGATGGAATCATTGCCGATTTCGAAAAGATGGGAACCAAAGTATTTACAAATGCTTGCGGACCTTGTATTGGACAATGGGATAGAGAAGGAGCAGACAAACAAGAAAAAAATACCATAGTCCATTCGTTCAACCGAAACTTTTCAAAAAGAGCCGATGGAAATCCAAATACGCATGCTTTTGTAACTTCTCCAGAAATGGTAGCTGCTTTAGCGATTTCAGGGCGTTTGGATTTTAATCCGATTACCGATACTTTGATAAATGATAAAGGAGAAGCGGTAAAATTGAATCCGCCTTTTGGAGATGAATTGCCAACCAAAGGTTTTGATGTAAAAGATCCTGGTTTTCAAGCGCCTGCAGCTGATGGTTCTAGCATAGAAGTTGTAGTTTCTCCGACTTCAGACCGATTGCAGCTATTAGCGCCTTTTGATGCTTGGGATGGTAAAAATATTACTAGCGCCAAATTGTTAATCAAAGCGTTCGGAAAATGTACGACAGATCATATTTCTATGGCTGGACCTTGGTTACGTTTCCGAGGACATTTGGATAATATTTCTAATAATATGTTGATTGGTGCTGAAAATGCATTCAACGGAAAAGCAAATTCAGTTAAAAATCAATTAACTGGAGCTTATGACGAAGTGCCAAAAGTACAACGCGCTTACAAAGCAGCTGGAATTCCATCTATTGTTGTGGGCGACCATAATTATGGAGAAGGTTCTTCACGTGAACATGCAGCTATGGAACCTCGTTTCTTAGGTGTAAAAGCAGTTTTAGTGAAATCATTCGCTCGAATTCACGAAACCAATTTGAAAAAACAAGGAATGTTAGCCTTAACCTTCGCGAACGAATCTGATTATGATAAAATTCAAGAAGACGATACAATTAATTTCCTAGATTTAACAGAATTTGCTCCTGGAAAACCGCTAACATTAGAATTTGTTCACGCTGATGGTTCTAAAGATACAATCTTAGCGAATCATACTTACATCGATAGCCAAATTGGTTGGTTTGTAGCGGGTTCGGCTTTAAATTTAATTGCGGCTGGAAAATCATAGTTAAATTTCGAATTTAAAATAATGTTAAAACTCCCTTTTTAAAGGGAGTTTTTTTTATCTTGCAACTGTCAAATTAGCTACAATCCATCTAAATTAATTCTAAATGAAATTATTCCAAATTATCACTTTTTTTCTATTCTTCTGTAGTGGTGTTGTTTTTTCTCAAAAGACAATTAAACATACAGTGGTTTCGGGTGAATCCATTTATTCCATTGCTAAAAAGTATGATGTTAGTGAATCCGACATTTATGAATTAAATCCAAAATCGAAAGGTGCTTTACTACAGTTAAAAACTGTTTTGTTGATTCCCAACAAAAAATCAAAATCTAAGAACAATAAAGAAGTTTCTTCATCAAAAAACGCTACCGAAACGCACATAGTGGAATCGGGTGAATCGCTTTATAAGATTGCTAAAAAATACGATATCAGTTTAGAAAAATTAAAAGAATTAAATCCCGATATCAAGCCAGAATCAATTCAAATTGGGGATAAAATAGTTGTTTCTGCAAAAAAAGTAAAAGAGACTCCTAAAGAAAAAGAAGCTCCTAAAGAAAATAAACCTAAAGAAATAAAAACAGTAGTTACTGAAATATCCAATCCAACTAACATGGATACTAATTTATGTACAGATGAATTAGGAAATAAAGTGCACACCGTTACAAAAGGCGAAACTTTATATAGACTTTCAAAAAAGTACAAAGTTAGTGTTAAAGATTTGGAAGAAATGAATCCTGAAATTATCGCTAATTTACCTATTGGATATGAAGTTGTAATTAAAAAAGGAGATGTAGAATTAGCAAAACATCAAAATGAGATTATAAGTAGTCCAAAAGATGTTGAAGAGCTTTCTCCAGAAAACATGTCAAAAGCCGAATTCTTAATTGCGAAAGCTTCGCAACACATTGGAACTAGATATAGAGGTGGCGGAACTACGAGTGCTGGTTTTGATTGCTCAGGATTAATGTTTTCTACTTTTAAGCATATCGATATGACTTTGCCTCGTTCTTCAAGTTCAATGGCGGTAGGTGCAGGGTACAAAATTGACAGAAGTCAAGCGCAAAAAGGTGATTTAATTTTCTTTACTACAAATGGTAGAGGAAGTATCAATCACGTGGGAATGATTACCGAAATAATTGGTGATGAAATTAAGTTTATTCATTCCTCAGTGCAGGCTGGAGTTATAATTTCATCTACGGAAGAACCTTATTATAAAAAACGTTTCATTCAAATTAATCGTGTTTTAGAAAATCATTGATAGTTTTCTACATGATAT
>NZ_JAIWOF010000125.1 GCF_020217025.1 Flavobacterium sp.
TTATCATTTTACTTCTAACTACTAGCATGTAAATTCGTAACTTCTAAAAGTTATGTCATGAAAGTAGAACAGATTTATACCGGTTGTATGGCACATGCCGCTTATTATATTGAAAATAATGGGGAAGCAGCCATTTTTGATCCACTAAGAGAAGTCCAACCTTATATTGATCGTGCCAAAAAAGATAATGCCAAAATCAAATATGTTTTTGAAACACATTTTCATGCCGATTTTGTGAGCGGTCATTTGGATTTAAAAGCAAAAACAGGAGCTCAAATTGTTTTCGGTCTAACCGCAAAACCAAATTACGAAGCTTTAATTGCCTCTGATGGACAAATTTTCACCATTGGAAATTATAAAATAAAAGCCATTCATACGCCAGGTCATACCATGGAAAGTACGACTTATCTTTTAATTGACGAGAACGATAAGGAACATGGTATTATCTCAGGCGATACTTTGTTTATTGGTGATGTTGGTCGTCCTGATTTGGCCCAACACGTGATTGCTGATTTAACGCAAGATAAATTAGCTCGCTTATTATATCATTCGCTTCGTGAGAAAATCATGCCACTATCCGATGATTTAATTGTATATCCAAATCATGGAGCTGGAAGTGCTTGTGGAAAAAACATGAGTAAAGAAACTACCGATACATTAGGAAATCAAAAAAGAACCAATTATGCGCTTCGACCAGATATGACAGAAGACGAATTTGTAAATGAATTACTTACAGGATTAACAACGCCGCCAGGTTATTTCCCAAAAAATGTATTATTAAATTTAAAAGGATATGAATCCTTAGATAAAGTGATTGAGAAAGGTAAAAAGCCATTGAATACAAATGACTTTGAAACTTTAGCAAATGTTTCCGGTGCTTTAATTTTAGATACGAGAAATGCAAATGATTTTGCAAAAGGCTTTATTCCAAATAGCATTAATATTGGAATCGATGGAAGTTTTGCTATGTGGGTTGGTGAAATGATTTCCGATATCAATCAAGCTATTCTTTTAGTCACTGAACCCGGTAGGGAAGAAGAATGTATGATTCGATTATCTAGAGTAGGATATGATAATACTATCGGTTATTTAGAAGGTGGATTCGCATCTTGGGAACAGGCAGGAAAAGAAACGGATTCTCTAAAAAGAATTACAGGCGAACAATTAGAAGAAATGCTTCAAACAGCCCATTTACCATTATTTGATGTTCGTAAAAAAAGTGAATTTGATTCTGAGCATCTTTTAAATTCAGTAAATATTCCATTGAATCAATTGAATGCTAAATTAGATAGTTTTCCTAAAGATAAATCCTTCGTGATTTACTGTGCTGGAGGTTATCGCAGTATGATAGCAGCTTCCATTTTAAAACAACGTGGCTTTGATAATTTTATAGATGTTTCAGGTGGTTTTAATGAAATTGCCAAGACCACTCAATTGCCCAAAACTACTTATGTTTGTCCTTCAACATTGTTATAACAAAAAACCGCTTTTAAGCGGTTTTTTGTTGGTGTTGATTTAAAAAAGGTTTAGCTATCTTTTAAAAAGTTAACAATTTCATCTTTTAGAAATACACGATTTTTTCTAAGTTGTGACAATTCATCATCCATAGCTAACTCTTCGTCTGTTTCTATTTTGTATATTTTTTCATCTAAATCTGTATACGAATGTAATAAAACCTGAAATTCATCATTGTTATGATACAGATCTTTAATCTTGTCTGCGTATTCAGGGAAATCTAGGTAAATAGGATGTTTAGTTATCATAATGTTGGTTTTTAAATTACTATATCCAAATTTACCAATAAAAAATGAAAGCAGATATGACAATTGTCATTTCAAATAAAAAATCCTTACAAAAAAATGTAAGGATTTAGATATAATTTTGAACACTAATTAGAGGTTAAACGGGTTCGGCATACAAGTCAAATTCTGTAGCATCTGTTACTTTTAAGTTTACAAAATCTCCCGTTTTTAAATAGTATTTAGAAGCGTCAACTAATACTTCATTATCTACATCTGGGCTATCAAATTCTGTTCTTCCAATGAAATATTGACCTTCTTTTCTGTCAATTACACATTTGAAAGTTTGTCCAATTTTTTCTTGATTCAAATCCCAAGAAATTTGCGATTGTAAGTCCATAATTTCAGCAGCACGCGCTTGTTTTACTTCTTGAGGAACATCATCTTCTAATACAAAAGCACCTGTATTTTCTTCATGCGAATAGGTAAAACATCCTAAACGCTCAAATTTCATTTCCTGAATCCAATTACGCAGAATTTCGAAATCTTCTTGTGTTTCACCTGGATAACCTACAATTAAAGTCGTTCTAATTGCCATTCCTGGAACACGCTCTCTAAATTCTTGTAATAATTTAGTCGTTTTTTCTTTTGTTGTTCCGCGTTTCATCGATTTTAAAATTTCGTCTGAAATGTGTTGTAATGGAATATCAATATAGTTACAAATTTTTGGTTCGCGTTTCATTACGTCTAAAACGTCCATTGGAAAACCACTAGGGAAAGCATAATGCAAACGAATCCATTCAATTCCTTCTACTTTAACTAAGTTTTCTAATAATTCGGCAAGATTACGTTTTTTGTATAAATCTAATCCGTAATAAGTTAAATCTTGAGCAATTAAGATTAATTCTTTTACTCCTTTTTTAGCCAAACCCTCTGCTTCTTTAACCAATTTTTCAATAGGTTGCGAAACGTGTTTTCCACGCATTAACGGTATCGCACAAAAACTACAAGGTCTGTCGCAACCTTCAGCAATTTTTAAATAAGCGTAGTTTTTTGGAGTTGTAGTTAAACGTTCTCCTAATAATTCGTGTTTGTAATCAGCTCCTAAAGCTTTTAATAAAAGAGGTAATTCTGTAGTTCCAAAATATTGGTCAACATCAGGAATTTCCTTCTCTAAATCAGGACGGTATCTTTCAGATAAACATCCGGTAACGAATACTTTATCTACTAAGCCTTGATCTTTTTTGTCTACATATTCCAAAATCGTATTTACCGATTCTTCTTTTGCATTATCAATAAAACCACAAGTGTTAATTACCACGATATTGCCTTCTTCTTCGTGTGCTACATCTTTTCCGTTAGCTTTTAGTTGTCCCATTAAAACCTCACTGTCGTAAGTGTTTTTGGAACATCCAAGAGTAATTACATTGATTTTATTTTTCTTTAACGATTTGGTTCTCATGCTTTTAAATTTGAGGTGCAAAATTACATAAAATAATTAGTAGAAGCACCAGCGATTGGCAATTTTTTAATAGTTTGGTCCCGCTGTCCGCTATATCCGCTAAGGCGGGATGTCGCTCCCATCGGGGCTAGCGGTTGTGGCTTGGGTATAAAAAAACCACTTCGGTTGAAGAAGTGGTTTGATATCTTGTTTTAATTTTTTTAGAAATTGATAGAATAAGTAACGGTAATATTATTATTTGTTGTTCTTATTCTTGCAGTATCATTCATTCCTGAAGATATTAAAGATTGGTTGTAATTTCTGTGGTCGTTAGCATAAGCTACATCTAATCTGCTTTCACCAAAGTTGTAGCCAATTCCAGTAGAATAACCAGTTAAATCTCCCATTGCAAAATCTACTTTGTATGGACTTTCTTCAAATCGATATCCTCCGCGAAGACTCCATTGTTTGATTTTGTATTCACCACCAATTCTTAATTCGTATGCGTTTTTAAATTGACTACTCATTTGAGAGTTTAAATCGCTAAAGAAACCATCGTTGGTTGGTTTAAATTTAATGTTGCTATAATCTTTTGTTGCATAATCAACGCTTATTAATCCTTTTTTTCCAAAAATATAAGCACCGCTAAAAGTCCATTTGCTTGGTGTTTGAATTTTGTATGTTTCATAAATATTAACAACATTCGGGTCTACAACATCTTGATAATTTGTCGTTCCGTCAGTAGTTCTCACAATTAAACGCTGTGATAATTCGTCATTTAGATTGTACCATGTTGGCGATTCATAAGCAACACCAGCTCTGAAATTATCAGTGAATTTATAGATTGCTCCTACATTCATAGAAAATCCTGTTCCGTAAGTGTATAATTCATTATCAAATTGAATATCAGTAACGGTCAATCCAGAAGAATATAGTGGATTGTTATTTCCTTCGTATACTGAAGTTGATTTTGTATAATCTGTAAAATGAGCATTTAAATTGAATCCCAAAAACAATTTGTTTTTGTATGCTGTAGCAAAGTTGGCCGAAAGTTTACCATTAAATCCAGAGGTGGATACATAATTTTCGTGATAATAATTCCCTCCTGTTGGTATATTGGTATAATAATCAACATTGTTTAGGTCAGAGTCGTCAAATGCTTCAAATAAGAAAGCTTGGTATCCTAACATTGCTTGTTGTGCTGGAAATCCTAATCCGCTTGTTTCTCCTAAATAAGAGTATAGTTGAGATACAGTTTCCCCAGGTTGTAATTGCATATATTCTAATGGTAATCCTTGTGCTTTGTCAATAAAATAACTTCCAATAGAATTGTAAGGGTTCGTACCTGCAGAAAAGATATTGTTGTCAAAATTGTTGGTACTATCATAGTTAAGTGCAACAGCAATTTTTGACCAATCGGAATTCCCGGAGGCATCATTAAAAATTAAAACAGCTCCTAATTGATTTAAATCTAAAGTACTAAGGTTTTCCTTTGTTCTGGTTCCGAAATAATCAGAGCGATTGTGTGCATTATAATTACTTAAGGTAACACTTGCAAAGTTATTATTGAAAAATAATGACCCAGCAGGATTTATATTAATAGATGATAAATCACCACCAACAGCACCAAAAGCACCACTCATAGCTCTGAATCTAGCGGTTCCAGTTAAATTATTTACCGCATATCGTAGAGCATCATTAGTAGTAGTTTCTTGTGCCGTAGCCAACAGAGAACTACCAAAAATTATGGATAATAATAATTTTTTCATTTCAATTTTTTTTAATCTTTAGTGTATTATTAATTAACCTCTTCCGCCTCTTCCGCCTCCGCCGCCAGAACGACCTCCGCCTCCGCCTCCGAAACTTCCTCCGCCAAAACTTCCTCCTGATGAACTTCTTGGTGAAGAGTAGTTGTTGCTTCTTGGAGAAGAATTATTGTTTCTTGGAGTTGATGTTCTTGGTGATTGAGAGTTTGTTCTAGGTGTATAAGTGCCTTCTCTTGGTGTTGCGTTTTGAGATCTAGGTGTTGTTGTGTTTGATCTAGGTGTTGCGTTTTGTGATCTTGGAGTAGTATTTCTGGTATTAAAATTTGGGCGTGGTGTATTTAAACGGTTTGAAGTTCTGCTTCCTCCATTATTATAATATCCATTTCCACCTCTGCGACCATGATTATAGGAAACATTATTTCCGTAGTGACCATAATAGCCCCAACCTGATCCATAATAACCTCCCCAGCCTGGGCCGTAATATCCATTCCATCCCCATCCAGGACCGTACCAAGAATTCCATCCCCAGCCTGCGCCATACCAAGAATTCCATCCCCAACCCCAATTAGGTCCATACCAAGAGTTCCAACCCCAGTTCCAACCCATTCCCCAATATGGAGAGTACCAATTGTTCCAACCATAACCATTGTTGTAATAATTGATGGTTACTTCACTTGCGTTATTACCCCAGTCGGCATTGTTATTGTTGTTGTATTGGTTGTTGTAAACAGTTACTACGCTATCCTTTTTTTCGGTACCATCTTCAGAATAGTAAACAAAGTCATCCTGCATTTCCTTAAATTTTTGGGAATAGGGATTATTATTTTGAGTATTATCTTCAACAACGACTACTTTTTGTTTTTCAGAAGTTGTGTAAATACCATCGTCATAATAGGATGCATTTTGATAAGAACCACATGATGTTGTGATTATTACCATTAACCCAAACAAAGAAAATATGGTATTTTTTTTGGTAAACAAGTAATAAGTTTTCATAACTCTTATTTTTTTATTGTTGGACACTTCAAATTTAACTATTTTTGCCAAACAAATTAGTTAAAATTTATACAAACAATTTTTGTGCCAAAATATTCATAATGAGCAAGAACTTAACAACAAGAGCGGAAGATTATTCCAAATGGTATAACGAACTAGTCGTAAAGGCTGATTTAGCAGAAAATTCAGGGGTTAGAGGGTGTATGGTGATTAAACCATATGGCTATGCAATTTGGGAAAAAATGCAAGCTGAATTAGATAGGATGTTTAAAGAAACTGGACATAGTAATGCTTATTTCCCCTTGTTTGTTCCAAAAAGTATGTTTGAGGCAGAAGAGAAAAATGCTGAAGGTTTTGCTAAAGAGTGTGCTATTGTAACGCATTACCGATTAAAAACGGATGAAGAAAGACCAGGGAAATTAATGGTTGATCCAAACGCGAAATTAGAAGAAGAACTAATCGTTCGTCCTACTTCTGAAGCTATTATTTGGTCAACTTACAAAGGTTGGGTGCAATCATATAGAGATTTACCTTTACTAATCAATCAATGGGCAAATGTGGTGCGTTGGGAAATGAGAACGCGTTTGTTTTTAAGAACAGCTGAATTTTTATGGCAAGAAGGACATACAGCTCATGAAACACGTCAAGAAGCGATTGAAGAATCAGAAAGAATGATGAATGTGTATGCGGATTTTGTTCAAAACTTCATGGCAATTCCAGTGATTAAAGGTTTAAAAACAGAAACAGAACGTTTTGCAGGTGCAGATGAAACCTATTGTATTGAAGCGTTAATGCAAGACGGAAAAGCATTGCAGGCGGGAACTTCACATTTCTTAGGTCAAAATTTTGCGAAAGCTTTTGATGTAAAATTTGCTAACAAAGAAGGGAAGCAAGAACACGTTTGGGGAACTTCTTGGGGGGTTTCTACGCGTTTAATGGGGGCTTTAGTAATGACGCATTCAGATGATAAAGGTCTGGTGTTACCTCCAAACTTAGCACCAATTCAAGTTGTGATTGTTCCAATTTATAAAACTGATGAGCAATTTGATGCAATTTCAGACCAAGTAAATGGTTTGGTAGCCGAATTGAGAAAATTAGGTATTTCTGTTAAATACGACAATAGAGATACTCAAAAACCAGGGTTCAAATTTGCGGAATGGGAATTAAAAGGGGTTCCGGTTCGTATTGCAGTTGGACCAAACGATTTGGAAAACGGAACTTACGAAATTGCTCGTAGAGATAATTTATCAAAAGAAGTAGTTGCTAAAGATGGAGTAGTAGCTTATATTCAAAATTTATTAGCAACTATTCAAAATGATTTGTTTGCTAAAGCGTTGGATTACAGAGATACACATATTACGGAAGTAAATTCTTTTGAAGAGTTTAAAGAAGTTTTAGAAACAAAAGGTGGTTTCTTAGCAGCGCATTGGGATGGAACGGCAGAAACTGAAGAAAAAATCAAAGAATTAACAAAAGCAACCATCCGTTGTATTGCTTTAGACAGAGTAGAAGAGGCAGGAACTTGTGTTTTAACAGGAAAGCCCTCTACTGGAAGAGTCTTATTTGCAAAGGCTTACTAAAAAAATAGTAAAAAAAGCGAAAAAAAAATATTGATGCTATTGCAGGAATAAAAAATGTGTTTATCTTTGCACTCGCATTACGGAAATGAGGTCTTTTAGAGTTCAGAGTACGAGATGGCCCGTTCGTCTATCGGTTAGGACGCCAGGTTTTCATCCTGGTAAGAGGGGTTCGATTCCCCTACGGGCTACTTATTGAATTAAAGAATTGGTTAATGGCCCGTTCGTCTATCGGTTAGGACGCCAGGTTTTCATCCTGGTAAGAGGGGTTCGATTCCCCTACGGGCTACAAAATTAGTTGTAAATAAGTTTTATAAAATAATAATTGGTGTCTCGGTTATTATTTTATTAGTTAAAACCAAAGTGTTCGCCTAGGCGAATGTGGGAGGTTTTTCTTTTTTAACTAGTAGTTTATAACAATTATTACAATTAAAAAAAGAACAAAATGGCAAATCATAAATCTGCTTTAAAAAGAATTAGAAGTAACGAGAAAAGAAGAGTATTAAACAGATACCAACACAAAACTACTCGTAACGCTATCAAAGCTATTCGTTTAGCTACTGACAAAGCTGAAGCTTCTGCAAAATTATCAACTGTAATTTCTATGATTGATAAATTAGCTAAGAAAAATATTATCCATGATAATAAAGCTTCTAACTTAAAATCTAAATTAACTAAACACGTAGCTTCTTTATAGTCTACCGTTAGTGAAATATACTAAAGCTCTCATTTTGAGGGCTTTTTTTATACGTTATTATTATGTTATTTCTACTAAAGTATTGATTACTATAGTGTTTTTATCAAAATAAACATTACCTTTGCACCTTCAAAAATTTTATAAATGACTTCTATTAGAAACATCGCAATTATTGCCCACGTTGACCACGGTAAAACTACTTTGGTTGATAAAATCATGTACCACTGTCAGTTGTTTCGTGAAAACGAAAATACAGGAGATTTAATCTTAGATAATAATGACTTAGAGCGTGAAAGAGGTATTACTATTACTTCTAAAAACGTTTCTGTAACTTACAAAGGAACAAAAATCAACATTATCGATACTCCAGGTCACGCCGATTTTGGTGGTGAAGTAGAGCGTGTACTTAATATGGCAGATGGTGTTTGTCTTTTAGTAGATGCTTTTGAAGGACCAATGCCACAAACACGTTTCGTATTACAAAAAGCGATTGACTTAGGTTTAAAACCTTGTGTGGTTATTAATAAAGTAGATAAAGAAAACTGTACTCCAGAAGAAGTACATGAAAAAGTTTTCGACTTAATGTTTGAATTAGGTGCTACAGAAGAGCAGTTAGATTTCCCAACCGTTTATGGTTCTGCTAAAAACAACTGGATGTCTGATGACTTTAGAAATCAAACTGAAAATATTGAGCCTTTATTAGATATGGTTTTGGAACATGTTCCAGCTCCTAAAGTTTCTGAAGGAACGCCTCAAATGTTAATTACATCTTTAGATTTCTCTTCGTTTACAGGTCGTATCGCGATTGGTCGTTTACAAAGAGGTGTTTTACGTGAAGGAATGAACGTTTCTTTAGTAAAAAGAGATGGAAAAATAAGCAAATCAAAAATTAAAGAATTACATACTTTTGAAGGTTTAGGTCGTAAAAAAGTAGAAGAAGTTGTTGCAGGTGATATCTGTGCGATTGTAGGTTTAGAAGGTTTTGAAATTGGTGATACCGTTGCTGATTTTGAAAATCCAGAAGCGTTAACTTCTATTGCAATTGACGAACCAACAATGAGTATGTTGTTTACAATTAACGATTCTCCTTTCTTTGGTAAAGAAGGAAAATTTGTAACTTCTCGTCACATTAAAGATCGTTTATCTAAAGAATTAGAGAAAAACTTAGCATTAAGAGTTAATGAAACTGATTCTGCTGATAAATTCTTAGTTTTCGGTCGTGGTGTACTTCACTTATCAGTTTTAATTGAAACCATGAGAAGAGAAGGATATGAATTACAAATTGGACAGCCACAAGTAATCATTAAAGAAATTGATGGTGTTAAATGTGAGCCAATCGAAGAATTAACAGTTGATTTACCAGAAAATCTTTCAGGTAGAGCCGTAGAATTCGTAACTATCCGTAAAGGTGAAATGTTATCTATGGAGCCTAAAGGAGAACGTATGATTATCAAATTCAATATTCCATCTCGTGGAATTATCGGATTGAGAAATCAATTGTTAACGGCTACAGCTGGTGAAGCTATTATGTCGCACCGTTTTATTGAATACCAACCATTCAAAGGGGAAATTCCAGGACGTTTAGGAGGTTCATTAATTTCTATGGAAAACGGAAAAGCAATTCCTTATTCTATTGATAAATTACAAGATAGAGGTAAATTCTTCGTTGACCCGAATGAAGATATCTACGAAGGTCAGGTAATTGGTGAAAATTCACGTGGTGATGATATGGTGGTGAATGTAACTAAAACTAAAAAATTAACAAACGTACGTTCTTCTGGAAA
>NZ_JAIWOF010000126.1 GCF_020217025.1 Flavobacterium sp.
TGATGATAAAGCAAGAATTATTCCTGCAATCAAATTTTCATTAGAAGAAGCTTTAGAGTACATTCAAAAAGATGAATATGTTGAGGTAACACCAAAATCGTTACGTTTACGTAAAATCTATTTGAATGAAAACGATAGAAAACGTTTCAAAATAGCATAATTTTTAAATCCCGATGAAAATCGGGATTTTTTAGCATAAACAAGAATGGAAATTAAATTAAAATACGGAATTGACAATTTGCTTTTCGGAATGAAAGAGCAAGATGTTACTAAAATTTTGGGTAAACCCGATACAAAATATAAAGATGAAGAAGAGAATGTTGTGTTCATGTATAACGCTAGAAAACTTCGTTTAATTTTTTACAAAGAAGAAGATTTCAGATTAGGATATATGACAACGACAAATCCAATTGTAAAGTTATTTAATACGACTGTAATTGGTAAGAATTGGAGTGATATTTTTCCTCTTTTAGAAAAAAATAAAATTAAACCATTTGAAACCGACACAGTAGAAGGAATGACAAGTTATTTTAATGAGGAAAACTGGTTATTCTTTCATGTAGATTATAATGAAATCGTTAAGATTGAAGTTGGTGCCGTTTTTAGTGATAAAGACGAATTTGATTGGAGATTTTAATTCAAGTAAGTATAAAAAAAGCCGCTAATTTAATTAGCGGCTTTTTTATGTTTTATTTAGAAGAATTCTGACTTTCTAAAATTTCCAATTCGAAAATTAGATTAGTATTAGGTGGAATAACATTTCCAGCCCCTTTTTCTCCATAACCTAAATTAGATGGAATAAATAAAGTTATTTTATCTCCAAATGATAACAAGTTTACTCCTTCTAAAAATCCTGCGATTAATCCAGTTTTACTACCATATTGGAAAGGAAATGGTGCATATCCATTTTGATCGGCTCTAGTTTGATCAAACTTACCGTATTGTTTAGAAATTTCTGCGTAGCTACTATCAAATAAAGAACCATCTTCAAAATATCCTGCATAGTGAATATAAATTGTACTTCCGTCTGCTGGTTTAGTGCCTGTTCCTTTTTTGGTAATGGTATATTGTAAACCTGAAGCCGTTTTAATAGAATTTGCTTTTAAACTAACAAATGTAGCTGCTTTTTCGGCTTTAACAGTTACTAATTTAGTCTCTAATTCTTTTCTTTTTGCTGCTTCAATTTCGGCTTGTTTTTTCTTATTTGCTAAAGCTATGTCAGCAAAAGCTTTTCTTGCAGCTTCGTTTTTTACTTCTTGTGCTTTATCGTTTTCTTCTTTTTTGCTAAAATAATTTACAAATACTTTTTCTGCTTTAAATTTTTTAGCGTCTTTACCATTTCTAATAATCACAATTGAATTGATTACATCGTCTTGTGCAATTTTATTCACGACATCTTGACCACTAACAACATGTCCGAAAACAGTGTGTTTTCCATCTAGCCAAGCTGTTTCTTTGTGCGTGATGAAGAACTGACTTCCGTTTGTTCCAGCGCCTGCATTTGCCATAGATAATATACCAGCTCCATTATGAGTTAAATCGGTAATTTCATCTACGAATTTATAGCCAGGACCACCAGAGCCATTTCCGTCTGGATCACCGCCTTGAATCATAAAGTTTGCAATTACTCTATGGAATTTTAAACCGTTGTAATAAGGTTTCTCTTTTAGTTTTTCGGCCACTTGACTGTTTTTACCTTCTGCTAAAGAAACAAAGTTTGCTACAGTAATAGGCGTCTTTTTGTATTCTAAAGCTACTACAATTTTTCCTTTAGATGTACTGATTTCGGCAAAAATACCTTCTTGTTTTTTGTCTTGAGCAACTGAAAAAGTAATACAACTTAATGCAATTAATACTATTTTAAAAATGTTCTTCATTTTATAATTTTTAGTTTATTGGTTTGTATTCTAAAAGTTCCACTTCAAATACGATGTTGGCATTTGGCGGGATTGCATCCCCAGCACCTTGTTGTCCGTATCCTAATTCTGATGGTATATACAACATCATCTTATCGCCATAGCTCATCATGTCAATTCCTTCATTAAATCCTGGAATAAAAGGTAGGTTTCCAATTGCAGCAGGATATCCAGCATATCCATTTTGATTAGCTCTATTTTGATCAAATTTTCCATAAAGTTTAGCTACATCTTCATAACTAGTATCAAAAAGTTGACCATTTTCTAAATAACCTGCATAATGAATTAAGACCTGGGTACCAGTAGTTGGTTTTTTACCCGAACCTTTTTTAATAATTTGATAAATTAATCCTGATTTTGTTTTAGTACCCGTAGCTTTTAAAGTGGTAATTTCTTTTACTTTATTTTCAATAATTTGTTTTGCTTTTTCTTCAGCTGCTTTTATTTCTTTTTCAACAGAAGAATAATAGTTTTTGAAAATTTTTACAGCATCAAATTTTTTAGCGGCATTTCCAATTCTGATAATGGTAATCTTTTCAATAACATCATCAGCTTCAATTGTATTGATTACTTCCAATCCTTCAACTACTTCTCCAAAAACGGTATGCATGTTATCTAACCAAGGTGTTTCCTTGTGAGTAATAAAGAATTGACTTCCGTTAGTGCTAGGTCCAGCATTAGCCATAGATAAAATACCTGCTTTTGAGTGTTTTAAATCGGGATGAAATTCATCTTTAAATTTATAACCTGGTCCACCAGAACCATCTCCATTTGGATCGCCACCTTGAATCATGAAGTCTGCAATTACACGGTGAAATTTTAATCCGTCGTAAAAATGTTTTCCTTTAAATTCTTCACTTACAAATGGATTTTTCCCTTCTGCTAAGGTTACAAAGTTAGCAACGGTATTTGGAACTTTTTCAAATTCCAATTTTACAATCATGTTACCTTTAGTTGTTTCGATATCGGCGTATAAACCTTCTTTTAGGTTGTCATATGATTTTGAACAAGAAGAAAAAATGGTTGCAATACTTAATAGTAAAATTGAGGTAATCTTCATTTTTATTAATTTTTAGCTTGTGTGTCTACTTTAATATCGTTTAAACTTACTGTGCAAATTAAGGGTTCGTTTGTGCCGATTTTTTTGTCATCGCCATGATAACCATAGGCCATATGTGATGGAAATAAAAAGGTAACTGTTTCTCCTTTTTTCATCAATTTAATACCGTCACGTAATCCCATCATGATGTTTTCTTTATCTACATAATAGGTTTGTGGTTTTGTTTCGGACATGTTGTAAATGATTCTGTTTTTTAAATCTTTTATTTCATAATCAAAGAAAGCAATATCACCTCTTTTTGGAGAAGGTGTTACTTCTTCCACTTTGGTTTCGTATTTGTACCAATAGCCTTTATTTGAAGCTATGTATGATTTAAGTGAATCGTTTTTAATTATTGCTTCAATTAAATCTTCTTCATCTGCGATTAAAACTTTGTTTCGCTCGATAGATTCTTTTATAAAAGTTCCTGAAGTATGTGAAATAGGTTCTCTGGCTTGTTGCTGTTGTGAACAACTTGCTAAGAAAATCATTGCTCCAAAAAGGAATAAATTTTTAATTTTCATGTGGTTACTTTTTTTCTTTTGCTAAAATAGCAATAAATTGTTGTACAGTTTCTTCTAATGTTAAAAAAGATTTTCCACCAGCAGCATTGATGTGTCCACCGCCATTAAAGTGATTTCGTGCAAATTGGTTTACATCAAAATCGCCTTGTGAGCGGAAAGATATTTTGATAATGCCTTCTTCTTTGTTTTCAATGAAAATAGCGGTAAATTCAATTCCTTTGATACTTAGTCCATAATTTACGATGCCTTCCGTATCTCCTTTTTGATGTCCAAATTCGTTTAGTTCATCTTGCGTTAAGGTGATGTAAGTGGTTTTGTATTCAGGAAGCATTTTTAGGTTTTGAAGTGCTTTACCTAACAATAACAAACGATTGTATGAAGAATTATCAAAAAGTAAATTGTGAATTTCACTGTTGTTGATGCCTCGGTCAATTAAATCGGCAACACATTTGTGCGTTTTGCTTGTTGTTTTTGGAAAACGAAAACTTCCCGAATCAGTAACAATTCCGGTGTATAAACAAGTAGCAACGTTTTTATTGATTAAATTTTCATAGCCCAATTGATAAATCAAATCGTACACCATTTCGCAAGTAGATCCATATGTGGTATCTGAAAAAGTATAGGTTGCATAACCATCTGGTGCTTGGTGATGGTCTATCATTACACTTGGAACAGTTAGTGTTTTTAACACATTTTCCATTTGATCACCTGTTCGATGTAATGCATTAAAGTCTAACGTAAAAAGTAATTCTGTTTTTTCTAAAATAGATTTACAAGTATCAAAACTACGTTCAAAAATGATGACTTTTTCACTTTCGGGTAGCCAAGCTAAGAAATCGGGAAATTCATTTGGAGCCATTACAATTACTTCGTGTTGTAATTGTTTAAGGGTGTGATATAAACCTAAAGTAGAACCCATAGCGTCTCCATCAGGATTTCTATGAGGTACAATTGTAATTTTTTTAGGTGTAGCTAAAAGCGATTTTATAGCTTCAATTTCGTGTATTTGCATCATACTGCGAATATATTATTTTGTAAGCTATTCTGCAATTATTATGCCTAACGTTTTAATGCAAAATGTCCTTTAATGGTTTTTCCGTTTGTTAATTCGATTGTAAACCAATAATCGGTTGATGGAAGAATTTCGCCATTGAAAGTGCCGTTCCAACCTTCGCTGGTTCCCGAGACTTGCTTTATTAATTTTCCATAACGATCAAAAACAGTAATAACGCTGTTTTCTAGATTTCGTTTGTCTAGATTTTTTATGTACCAAGTGTCGTTATATCCATCATTATTTGGGGTGAAATATTTTGGATAATCTAAGATATAAAAGGTTTCGAAAATAATACCACATCCTTTTTTGTCTTGCACATAAACAGTATATTCTCCAGCATTCAAATTACTGAAAATATTAGAATCTTGGTAATTAACACCATCTAATGAAAATTCATAATCGCCTAAACTAGACGCTGAAATTTGAATTGTTGCGGAGTTGTTTTCTCGAAAATCGTTAATGATTATGTCTTCAATTGTTGCAATTCCTGAGGCTTCAATTGTAAATGTTTTTGTTTTTGAACAGTTTAAAGCATTAGTTAGTGTTACTTCATAAATTCCACCCGAATTTACGGTAATTTGTTGGGTGAATTGAGGTGGATTTGTATTCCATTCGTAAGAAGTAAATCCGCTTCCAGCATCTAAAGTTAAAATAGCATCTTCGCAAAGACCAATAGTTTCATCAACTAAAACGGTACCAAAAGTATTTACTCTCAAATTCACAGGATAATCCGAATAACAACTTTGAACATTCATGATTCTCGCATAAATGGTTTGATTGTTTGGGATTGTATTGGTATAATTTACTGGTAAAGCGGTTGTGCTTGTAGGTATTTCAAAAAATGAAATGACATAACCTGCAGGAAGGTTTGTGAATAATTGATTTTTGATAGCATCTAAATCAAAAACTGTTTTTCCGTCCTGATTATTATCTGCGTCACATTCGGTAAATGAATTTTGATTGATTACTAACGATTCTGCATATTCGATTTTTAGTGTTTCGGTAGGAGGTGAACACGTGGTGCCATAAAAAATATCTACCGTATAATCTCCAGCAGATGTAATAGTGTAAGTTGCATTTGTAGCTCCAGGAATTGCAACGGTATTTTGAAACCATTGGTAGCCAGTTGCTCCAACCTGAGTAGCATCAACCGTTAATGTTTCGCCAGGACAAAGTGGATTTCCTGTTGCAATTAAGCGGTCGTCACCTAAGTCGATTCCGAAATTAAAACTTCCACCACCAAGAAAAATAGCCGAATCAAAACGATAATTTCCTTCGTCGGCAATAACTAATTTAATGTGATAGGTTTCTCCTGGAATAACATCAGATTCTGCTTTTAAAACTTTGGTTTGACCATTAAAATTTGTTGGATGATTTGTACCATTGAAAGCATCAAAATACGCTTGATTGGCAGGTGGACAAATTGTTCCAGAACCTCTTACGGTATTCACCTTTACAGGAATATTGGTGCCTGGAACCACTGCTAAATTTTGATATCTTGTCTCTCCATTTCTTTTCAATAAAAAGGCAAATCCATCCGTATAATTACATTGATTAGAAGATGGACTTGATAGATACTGTTCGGATGAAAAAATATAATCAAAACTGATTCTATTTCCCAAAGGAATAAAATCAAACTCTAAAACAGTAGCATTAAAAGTATTGCTTAAACCTAATGCTTCGTTTAAGTCTGCATCGCCATCCCAACCCATGCTTCCACCATCGTCGGATAGGTAGGAATTTGGCCCTGGCGCATTATTGATTTTTCCAGTAGAAAGAATTATACCATTTTGAAAAGGGAATGTGGTTCCTGTACCGTCAAAATAGCCATAGCTTTTTTCTCCAGAAGCAAAATTTCCGCCTGAAACACTAACATTAAAAACGTTAGCACAAGTGCTGTTTATTAATATGTCTTCTACTAAATCTTGTGGGGTGTAACCTTCATCAACCGAAATATTTTGAGCGTTTCCAAATTGGAATCCAAACCCAATAATTATAGTAAAAAAAGTATATTTTAATGTATTCATAGCGTCGTCAAAGATACTATAAATCGCGCTTTTTTAGGATATAATAAGATGTTAAAATAAATATAAATGTCCATGCAAGAACGATTGCAACAAAAATGGGTTGAACTTGATAATTTTTATCAATAGTAGCGCCAACAGTATTTGAAACAGATTTCACAAAATTTAATCGTGTAAAAGGTTCTGTAATTAAATTAGACATAGACTCTAGAGGTAAAGCATCTTTAACCCAATCAATCACTTCAGTATTTTTGTCTTTAGGGGTGTAGCCTAAAATTTTGTATTTTAAAATTGCATGTCCAACATTTTCTCCTAAAAACCAAACGAATATAAAGCCTAATGTGAAGGCAGAACGCTTGATTAAAAGTGCTAAAAATAAACAAAAAGAGAAGAATGCAACGTGTTTTAAAAAGTAGGCAAACAAATAGCTCATATCAGAAAAAATGATACTCATTTCTGTATAGGATGAATATTTTAGACCTAAAATTAAACTGATACCAAATACAAATAAAGTTGAAACTAAAGAAAATAAAATAATGGTGTAGAATTTAGAGAGTAAAAATTCCTTTTTAGACATTCCATCGATTAAATTTTGTTTTAATGTGCCATAACTAAATTCGTTTGCTACCATTGAAACTATGATAACTGCCAAAAATAACTTAAACCAAGAGGCTACAAATGTGGTAAAATGCCAGATATAAGGAAAATTAAAGAATCCACTTTTAGCGGCTTCAAATTTAAAAAATCCAAAATCGAATTCAATTAAAGCAATACTGGCTAATAAAAATAAAGATAGAAAATATATGATGCTTAAAACTCGGCTCGCTTTATTTAACCAAATTTTTTGTAATTCTATAGTGAGTAATCGTTTCATTTTGATGGGTTTAGTTGGTTAATTTTAAGAATTGTTCTTCTAAGCTGGTTTTACGTTTTAATAATTGCGTTAAAACAATATTCTTATTAAAAAGATATTGATTCAATTCTCCAGCTTCTAATGGTGCTTTTAAATAAACTAAAGCTTTTCCATCTTGAACTTCAATTTTATCCACGGATTCATGATTAGAAATCGCCTGAATTAATGCATCAAGATTATCCGATTGTAATTCAAAAAATCCTTCATTGGCTAACATTCCATCAACAGTGCCTTGATATAGCGTTACTCCATAGCGCAAAACAATTACATGAGAACATACCTTTTCAACTTCATCCAGTAAGTGAGAGGCTAAAAGTATAGTAGTACCTTGATTTGCAATAATTTTTATTAAATCTCGAATTTGACGAATTCCTTGTGGATCTAATCCATTTGTTGGTTCATCTAAAATTAAAATTTCAGGATCATTCAATAGGGCAGAAGCAATGGCTAAACGTTGTTTCATTCCTAGAGAAAACGTTTTAAATTTACTGTCTTTTCGGTCAAACAAACCTACTAATTCTAATTTTTCATTAACTTTATCAAAAGGAATATTCTTAATTTTACAAACTAATTTCAAGTTTTCCTCCGCTGTCATGTAGGGATAAAAATTAGGTCTTTCAATGATTGCGCCTACTTTTTTTAAGGCATCATGAGTAGAAAGGCTTCCGTCAAACCATTCAAAATCGCCTGATGTTTTGTTGACAACATTTAATACAATTCCTAAAGTGGTTGATTTTCCTGAGCCGTTTGGTCCTAAAATTCCGTATACATTACCTTTTTTTATTTCTAAAGAAACATTGTTTACGGCATGTACTTTTTTGAATTTTTTATGGAGATTCGAGATTTTTAAAATGGTTTCCAAGTTTGTTCGTTTTTTGATTTATAAGTAAGACGAACGAATTTTAGATTTGTTACGGATTGAAGTGAATGTCAATAAAAAATCCCTAACATTATGGCTTAGCTAGGGATTTTAAGGTATTGCTTGGGGCAAAATTAATATTGAATAAAGTTGTTGATTTTAACTTTAGTTGCTTTTAAATCGTGCATTAAATTGTACAATCCAAAGAAAGTTCGGTTGATGTAAATAAAATGCTTCGAACCGCGATTTCCATTCATATTACGTAATTCAGTGTTTTTGGAGTAGCGTTCTCCTAGATCCGCAATTTGACCGAAAAATTCTTCATCAGAAAAGTCGAATTCTTCTACGTGGAATGGTCTAGCGAACAAACTTAAAAGTTCGTGGAACATTTCTGTGAAGAATTCCACTTCTTCTTTTGCGTCTTCTTTTCTTAAGATTTCCAATTCGTATAATTTCGATTGGAAAAATTCAGGATTGTTTAAATTTTCTTTTTTTGCTAGTTCAAAGTACGGTACATAAAAATCATTTGGAACTTCTTTGATGCAGCCAAAATCTAAAGCTACTAATTTAGTATCTGTCGTTATTAAGAAATTTCCTGGATGCGGATCGGCATGGACTTTTCTTAAATTATGCATTTGAAACATATAAAAATCCCAAAGCGTTTGACCTAAAATATTCGATTTCTCAACATCGGTATTGTGAGCAGTGAATTCAGACAAATGTTCGCCCGTCATCCAATCCATTGTAATGATTTTCTCTGATGACCATTCTGGATAATATTTAGGAAAAATCAAATTTGGAATGTTTTGGCAAGCTTCCGCCATTTCAATACTTTGTTTGACTTCGTTGATGTAATTGGTTTCTTCAATCAATTTGTCTTCAACTTCTTTGAAATATTTATCCGAATCTTTTCCTTTAATGTTGAACATTTTGATGGCAATAGGTTTTACTAAAGCCAAATCCGAACTAATACTTTCTGCCACTCCTGGATATTGAATTTTCACAGCAAGTTTTTTCCCATCCTTGGTAGCTTGGTGCACTTGACCAATGCTAGCCGCGTTTATTGAAGTGGCATTGAAGGTATCGTATATTTCGTTTGGTTGTTTGCCAAAATAATTCTTAAAGGTTTTATTTACCAATGGAGCCGACAACGGCGGCACCGAAAATTGTGCCAATGAGAATTTCTCTACGTAAGCTCTTGGTAAAATATTTTTATCCATACTCAGCATTTGTGCGACTTTCAAAGCACTTCCTTTCAGTTGCTTTAAACTGTCGTAAATGTCGGCAGCATTGTTTTTGTTCAGCGATTCTTTGGCTTCTTCTTCGGTTTTGGTGATTTTATCTCCGTAATATTTAAGGTAATTCACACCTACTTTTGCTCCGGTTTGAATTAGTTTAGAAGCGCGTTGAATTTTTGATGTTGGAATACTATCGATTGTTTTCATGTGATTACATTTTAAATGAGCCTCTTTCGTGCCACATGAATTTTCCAAAATCGATTAGACTTTTGAATGGTGTAGTATCCATCAAATCAAAACTTGTGTTGACTGATTTTTCAATGAAAATATCGGTTTTTTCGAATGAAATTGATGTGTCTTCAATCCAAAACTT
>NZ_JAIWOF010000127.1 GCF_020217025.1 Flavobacterium sp.
CAAAGTAAATAAGAATTGCAACCAAGCCATTTCACTCATTGTTTTTTCTTGAAATTCGATTAATTTTTCTTGTTTTAAATCGATTTTTTCAATGTCTAAAGTATCGTAAAACTGTTTGAAGCTTTTTCTTAATTCGCTCAATTTTGACAAACTTTTCAATTTGTTTTTGTCTTCTTTCAACAACGCAACCACGAAACTTCTATTAGCAGTTAGCATTTCGAAATAAGTGAAATAGAAACTCAACAATTGCGTGCGAGCATCGTATGAAGCGAATTCTTCACTTTTTCCTAATAATTCTAATGTGTTATCGAAAAGCGAGGTGAAAAAGTTTTGCTCAATTTGGTTAAAAGAAGCGTAATGCTTGTAAAACAAACCTTCTTCAAAACCAGCATGTTTGGCAAACAAATAAACCGATTGCGGTTGTTTGTTGTGTTCTAAGAAATAATCGATATATAAACTTAAAATGCCTTCTTTGTTTATTTCTTTCTTTTTTGCCATGATTTTAAATATTTTTCTCAAAGGTACAGAATGTTTAATTTAAAATCAAAAAAGTTAAACAAAATATTTTGTTAAAGTTCTTTCAAAAAAAACCTCAAGTACAAGGTTGTAATTGAGGTTTTAATTTTTGAGTTTTTTTAAATTATTTCTCTTTCAATTATTTTATAAGTTTCATTGCTTTCAATTGCAAGATTTTTTCTTTTAGCAATTCTTTTAGTCCAATCTCCATTATTATTAAATTCATATTCATAAACAATTTGAGAATTTATTTTATCTTTTGATTTGGAATAAATCTGTTCAGACAAAATTAAACCCAATTCATTAAACATATAAACTTTTTTTTCAATTGTATTATCTATTAAATCTTCAATATTATGTTCAATCTCTAAAATATTATTGACTAATTTTTTTTTAACATAAGTGTTAAAAAACAACTTAGGTTTATCTAAAATTAATTGATTATCATCATCTGAATTTTCAACTTGTGAATATTCTTCAACTTTGATTATTTCTTCCGACTCATTGTATATCAATTTAAACATATCATCAATATAATTAGTTTGTTTATTAATTATAGTAATGGTGTCAACTAAAAGATTTGAATATTTATATTCTATCAGATAAATATTTGAATCAATTTTAATTTTATTAGAATAATAATTTATTTGAAATTCTTCAAATGTTTTGTCGCTTATTGTATTTTTAATTATAATTCGCTCAAGTTTTAAAGTTTCATTGTTATAGTAAAATGAAGATTCATAAGTTTTTCCATTTTCTAAAACTCTTATTTCAGATTCAATTAAATTTAATTTGTTACAGAATGTTACAATTGATTCATATCCTTCATCTTTTGCTTTAATTGTAATTTTTTTTGCATTTATAGATTTTTTAAATCTAAAATCTTCATTTATGTTAATACAAAATTCATTTGGAAGATAAGGATGAAAAAAATTAAAATCTAAATTTAAAGAATAATGCATCTGTTTTTAACTTTTATGATTTCTGTTCTTTATTGAAGTAAACTAAGTAGTAATACATTTGTTTTTCTTCGTCCCAACCTTTCTCCACGAATTTCTCCGCACTTTCTGGGTTGATGAAATCCAATTTAATTTGAATATTCGTGTCTAATTGAATTGTATTTTTTAAAGAACGACGCACATCGGTAACAGCAGCATTTGCAATTGGAAAACTTGAAACATCTTCAATGCTATATTTCGCACCTTTATCTACTTTATAATTTTTGAATTCTGGAATGAATTCAGGATTTTGCATTACTTCGTTTAAGAAAGCCGTTTCTTCAAACTCATCATTTTTTGCAAAGTGATTGATAGCACGGTTCATGAACAAAACTTCTTGTTGCTTGTCTTCGGCTGGTAAAACGACTTCTTTTGCGAACTCTTGACAGAATTTCAAGTATTTCTTCGTCATGAAGTTTTCATCTTGAAACGCATCAACCGATAAGAAATGCTCTAACCAATAACGCGCATCGTAACGGTTGCTATCTACGGTTAAAATCTTGTAGCCTTCTTCTTTTTTATAGTTAAAAATGATACAACCTTTGTCCAACTTGTTTAAGTTGATTCCTTGTTGTAAAATCATTTCTAAATTACTCCCGTTTTCTTCAAATTGTAAGAAATCGGTTTGAACTTCACTTTTGAAAACCCCGATAGCATCTACTACATTATTATCAATAGAAACGTGCGTAAAATAAGCTACATACACTTCTCCATTTTTAATATGTGGATGATTCGATTGCTCGAAAAGGTGTTTTGTGATTTTTTTAGAAACGTTGTGAATTTCGCTAGGGTTATTGAAAACTTCGGTAGCAAAATTATACATTTCGTTGTATTCTAAATCTACTTCATGAGCAAACTGAAAGTAGTTTTCTTCTTTTTCTCTAAAAGGTTTAAAGAAAAATTCCTTCAACAAAGGCATGATTTCATCATTCAATCCGTATGGATTTTCAGATAAGAAAATAGCTTCGTTTCTACTTTTATTTCCTACGCGGTGAATTGATAAATTCTCAATATGAGCATTAAATAGATTGATCATTTTTTATAGTTTAGATAAAAGAGCCAAGATAGAACTGATATTGTTTTTTCTTGGCTTTTTAAGATTGTATTTTGGTTTATTCTTTTCTAATTCTTTGGCTTTTAGTTCCAGTTTTCTTCAAATCCCATGTCTTCGAAGCTATCATCTCCATCAAACATGTCGAAATCATCGTCATCTAAATCATCTTCAAACTCGCCAAACATGTCTTCGTCAGATAAATCACCTCGCATGCCACTTTGTAAAGCTTCAGCTGGAAGTTCTCCGTGAGAAAATAACAAAGTAGGGTATGATTCTCCTGGAGTTTTTTCTTCAATTGCGGCTAGTTCTAAGAAAAATGTCCACATAGAAAACAAATCGTACACATATACTAATTTGGTATTTTGTTCGTGAACCAATTCATCTAATGTATATTCAGCCATAGTTTTGATTTCGCCCGGAATGTCGCCAGTGTCGAATAATGGAATTCCATCTTCTTCATGCCAAGACCAATCTGCTCCACAGGTATAAAAAGCGCCTACTTCTGTTCCGTCAAAACCAAATGCATTGATTAAAGCATTGTGTAAATCTTCTAATGAGTTGTCGCTTTCGATAGCAATATCTCTAAAAATATCTTCTTCAGCATCGAGAATAGCTCTGAATTTATAAATCATAATCGTTGAAATTTTAAGAACTGCAAAAGTAATTATTATTTACGAGAAACTTTTTTGCTTTTGCGATTTGTTGATAAGATTTTAAAATATGGATAATGAGGTTTCCGTCGTCAATCGCTCTAGGGTTTCTAACCCATAAAACGAATTTCCTTTTTTGTTTAATTTCGGACTCCAAACGGCTACGGTATAATGATTTGGAAAAACCGCCACAACTCCACCGCCAACACCACTTTTTCCAGGGAGCCCAACTTTAAACGTAAATTCTCCCGCTTGGTCGTAAAAACCACACATTTGCATTAAGGCGTTCATGCGCTTGCATTTGCTGGTAGAAAGGAATTTTTTATCGCTTTTTGGAATGACGCCATTATTAGCAAATACTTGAAAGCACTTAGCCAAATCAACGCAAGTCATTTCAATAGAACATTGATGATAATAAAAGTCTAAAACCGCTTCGGGTTCGTTTTTGATGTTTCCAAAGGATTTGATAAAGTTGACCAAAGCTGCATTTCGGTAACCAAAAGCTTTTTCGGATTGAGCGACATTTTCGTTGTAATTGATGTTTGGATTTTCGGTCAGTTCTCTTACGAAATCAAGTAGGAATGCTTTTGGATTTTCAAAATGATCTAACATCAAATCGGCAATAACCAAAGCACCCGCATTGATAAACGGATTTCTTGGAATACCATTTTCGTTTTCCAATTGTACTAAAGAATTAAACGAATTTCCTGAAGGTTCATAGCCAACACGTTCCCATAAATCGTTTCCAATTTTGGAAAATATAAGCGAAGTGGTAATGACTTTTGAAATACTCTGAATCGAAAATTTCTCCAAAGCATCGCCTTTTGTAAATACGTTTTGATGTTTATTTACCAATGCAATTCCGAATTTATTCGCATCGACTTTTGCTAATTCTGGAATGTAATCAGCTACTTTTCCGGTGTTTTCGATTTGGATGACTTCGTTGTAAATTCCGTCTAAAATATCTTGGTATGCCATGAAACTAATTTTGGTAAAAATAGTTACTTACAGAAAAGGAATGCGTTTTTTGAGCTCTTTTTTTGATAAAAAATTACCTTTTGACGGATAGTGTCTTTTAGACGGCATATTGTTGAAAATTAAAGCGGTCAACAATAAAATAGTAGCTCCTAATAATACAGGAGAAATTACATACCAATAGCCCAATTCTTTTATTTTATCGGAACCTGCAATGGCAATTAAAGCAGTAGCTCCACCAGGAGGGTGTAAGGTTTTTGTAATTTGCATTAATACAATTGATAAGGAAACGGCTAAAGGAGCCGCTACCCAAATTAAATCAGGTAATAATTTATAAATGCTAACTCCAATTATTGCTGAAATGACGTGACCTCCAATAAGATTTCGAGGCTGCGCTAAAGGACTTTCAATAACGCCATACACCAAAACACAAGAGGCACCAAACGAACCTATAAGAAAAACTAAGTCCGATGAAGTGAAAATTCTGAATTGCAATAAACTTATAATTCCTAAACCTACAAACGATCCTAAAAAAGCCCAAAAATGTTCTTTAAAATCAACTAAAGTTTCTTTGTATAAAACGTATTTTACTTTTCTGTAATTGCGTTTTAGCTTTTTTGTTGAGGTCATATTTTGTTATTTGAAAAACTATATACTGTAAATGGATAAATTGTTTTTGAAACCTGTTTGGCAACTAAGCAAGTCACAAGAATTGGGAATAGCAAACTGTAATCATTAATTAAGCCACATGTTATAAAAATGGCTGTAAAAGGTGCATGAATACTTGCACTAAGCATAGCTCCCATACCAATTATCATAAAATTTAAGGGAATTACATTAGTATTAAAAAAAGTATTTAGGACAACAGCCAACAACAAACCAACAAATCCTCCAATAAAAATACTTGGTGCAAAAACACCGCCATCACCACCTCCAGCAAGTGTTAACGAAGTAATGATAGGTTTGAAAATTACAATACTCACAATAGAAAAGAAAATCGGGATGGTTAAAACGATATTATTTGAATTGGCTAAATTTTCTTTTATAGCGTGATATCCATCACCATATAATTGAGGTAGAATGAATAAACCAATACTTATTAATACCGCACTTATTATTATTTTGGTTCTACTTTTTTTGAAAGATGTAAATTTATCTTTAATGAACAAAACTGTTTTTGTTAGATAAACCGCATTCATTCCGGAAATAACACCTAAAAGAATAAAATAAGGAAACGCTTTCCAATGCCATTCTTTGATGGTTACATGAAACAAAGGCTTTTCATTCAATAACAAACAAATTAGTATAGAAATAGAAACAGAAATCGTAGTAACCAGTATAAATGTTTTTGAAGCTTTTTTTGAAATTACTTCATATGCAAATAAAAATCCAGCAAAAGGACTGAAGAATAGTGCTGTAATTCCTGAAGCAACACCAGCACATATTAATTCAACTTTATGACGATTTAATATGTTTTCTTTTTCTTGAGTCATAGATCCAATTGTAGCAGAAGCAACTACTGTTGAAACTTCAATGCCTGTAGAACCTCCAAATATCACCGTGAATAATCCGTTTATGAAATGAGATGGGATTTTATAAATAGGTAAACTGTTTTTTCTTTTTTCGGTAGTTTCAAAAATCTCTTTTATGCCTTTGTTCGCTTTTTTATTGAATAAATAATATCTCAAAACGGCAATTATGGTTAAACCAAGAAGCGGAAATAAAAACAACAAAATATTATTTTTTGAAGCTTGATTAAAAAGTAATTCTTCATAATGTTCCGTTCCTCTCTTTAATGAAATTGCTAAAAAAGCCGACAAAAAACCAATTATTAAAGCAGCAATAATGAGTTTTTGATATTTAATGAATACAAAATGCTTTTTTATTTGAGTTATACTGCTCATAAATCTAGTTTGAAATGAAGTGAAAAGGCAAATTTAAGGTTTAAGAGAATAAAATAATTTAGAATAAAGTTAAAAGTTACAATTCATCCTCAAAAAATGACAGTTCGGTTAGTTTCAATTTTATGGGTGCGATTTCTGTTACAACTTTGCTTCATCAAAATAAGATAGTTCAAGCGCAAGAACAATAACAAGATCAAAATCAAAAAACGAACAGTTTAACCATTAAACAAAATTAATCATGACAAAATTAATCACTATCATCGCAATGTTTGTCGCTTCAATTGTATCAGCGCAAACGCAGTTTGATCAAGCAATGAAAAATGCCTTACAAACTTGGAAAGAAGGAAAAATAACAGAAGCGGTTGCGCAATTAGAACGAATTGCTTCAGTTGAAAAAACAAATTGGTTGCCAAATTATTACATCGCTTTTATCAAAACAACACAAGCGTTTGGTGAAAAAGACAAAATTAAAATGGAGTCTTTATTGAATGCTGCTCAAAAAGCACAAGATGTTTGTAACGAGTTAGCACAAGACAACCCAGAAGTTTTAGTACTACAAGCTATGATTCACACCGCTTGGATTGTTTATGATCCAATGACAAACGGACAAAGATTATCAGGAGATGTGATGTATATTTTGAATAAAGCCTATAAAATAGCTCCTGAAAACCCGAGAGTTGTATTTCAAAAGGCTTCATTTGAAAAAGGTATGGCGCAATATTTTGGACAAGATACGCAACCAATGTGTGCCCAAATTGAAAAAGCAATCGAACTTTTTGCTACTTTTAAACCTGAATCGGCTTTTCATCCAAGTTGGGGATTAGATAGAGCGCAAGAAGCGGTAAAGGCTTGTAAATAAAATTTTTATAATGAAATATTCAAGAGAAATAGTTAAAGCAGTAGTAATTGGAATTGTAATTTTTGCAATACTTCAAGGCGTAAATATTGTAATCACTAGAAGTTTACCAAGTCTTCTTTCATTAAAATGGAATTTCATTTACACGATGTTGTATAGTGTGGTGCTTTATTTTGCTAATGCTTTAATTTTTATCCAATTAGATAAGTATTTTGAAAAAAACAGATTTCATTTAAAAAGATTAGTAATCGGATTTTTAGCTTCGTTTTTTGTGTCTGGATTTGCGATATTTCTTTTGAGAATGTTGGAAGATGTTGGGTTTGAAAACAAAACAATTCAAGAATTTATCCAAAATGAAATGCCTGCTAATTATGTTGTAGCAATGGTGATTACGATTATAGTTTCGTTAGTAGTTCACCTGGTTTATTTCTATAAATCGTTTCAGGAAAACAAATTAAAAGAACAAAAAATCATTGCAGGAACAGCTTCGGCACAGTTTGAAAGTTTAAAAAATCAAATCGATCCGCATTTTCTTTTTAATAGTTTGAATGTATTGAGTTCGTTAATCGAGGAAAATCCCGAAAGTGCTCAAAAATTTACGACTTCGCTTTCCAAGATTTATCGCTATGTTTTGGAACAAAAAGATAAAGAATTGGTTTCGGTTGCAGAAGAATTAAAGTTTGCCAAAACGTACATGAATTTACTAAAAATGCGATTTGAAAATAGTATCACATTTGAAATTCCGGAAAGTTTTGATAATGAAGAAGCTAAAGTGGTTCCGTTGTCGCTGCAATTGTTATTAGAAAATTGCATCAAGCATAATGTGGTTAGTGAAGCAAAACCGTTACATGTAAAAATTAGTATTGAAAATGGTCAGTTAGTCATCACTAACAATCTTCAAAAGAAAGAAGTTTTACAAGACCGAAAAGGCGTAGGATTACAAAATATTGTGAATCGCTACGGAATTTTAACCAAAAGAAAAGTATTGGTAGAAGAAAACGAAAAAGAGTTCAAAGTATTTCTACCGATTTTAACAAAACAAATTAGTATTATGGAAACAACATACAATTATAATGAACAAACGGCTTATGACAGAGCGTCAAGAAGAGTCAAAGAAATAAAAGAGTTTTACGGAAGTTTAATTTCCTATTGCATCGTAATTCCGGTTTTAGTGTTTATCAATTTTAGAACTTTTTCTGAATTTCAATGGTTTTGGTTTCCAATGTTAGGTTGGGGAATGGGATTGTTATTTCATGGATTAAAAGTATTTGGTTACGGAAGTTCTTGGGAAGAACGAAAAATTCAAGAGATTTTGAAAAAAGATCAAGAAAAAAGCAATAAGTGGGAATAATTAAATTTTAAAAAATAAGAAATCATGAGTTTACAAGATAGAATCAATAGTAGAATGGATAAAGAAGCTTTTAAAAACTTTATTCCATCCAATGCCGAAGAAGCAAGATATTATCAAGCGGTTAAAAGAGTAAAGAAAATAAAAGGATTTTACACACACGCAGTTGTTTATTTGGTCATCAATATTATGATTGTGATAATCAATATTCAAAATTTAAAAGATGGCGAAAGTTATTTTCAAGCGCATAATTTCTTCACGGCTTTCTTTTGGGGATTAGGATTATTAGCACACGGATTGTCCGTATTTTTACCTGATTTTATCATGGGTCAAAACTGGGAAGAACGCAAGATTAAAGAATTTATGGAGAAAGAAAAAGCGAATAAGTGGGAATAATTAAACGCTGAATATCGAATAACGAATGTTGAATTTTGAAGTTTAAAAACAATGAACATATTAATTATCGAAGACGAAAAACCAGCAGCACGATTGTTGCAACGCAAGGTTGAAAAATTAGGATTGCAAGTGAATACGATGTTACATTCTGTGGAAGAAGCTATTTCATGGTTTCAAAACCATCCGCATCCTGATTTGATTTTTTTGGACATTCAATTGTCTGATGGTTTGTCGTTTGAGATATTTGAGCAAATTGATATTAAAAGCGCCGTGATTTTCACAACCGCTTATGATGAATATGCTTTGCGAGCTTTCAAACTAAATAGCATTGATTATTTATTGAAACCTATTGATGAAGAAGATTTAGAGGTTGCGGTCAATAAATTCAAAGTCAGAAACCAAGCACAAAATATTTCATTAGATTTTGAAGCGATAAAGCGCATGTTAGTCAATCCAGTGGAAAAGGAATACAAAAAGCGTTTTTCGGTAAAAATTGGGCAACAATTAAAAGTCATTTCAATTGATGAAGTCGAATGTTTTTATAGCGAAAACAAAGGAACTTATATTCACACCTTAGACAATAGAGATTATCTAATCGATTCCACTTTAGAAGTTGTAGAAGCCGAAATCAATCCAAAAGAATTCTATCGCGTAAGCCGAAAATTCATTGTTCCATTGAAAGCAGTGAAGGAAATTCAAGTGTATTCCAATTCAAGATTAAAAATCATTTTACCAACATACAAAGACGATGAAGTCATTGTAGCAAGAGAACGAGTTGGTGATTTTAAAGAGTGGATTGGTTAAATAATAGTTTTTCGAATCCCAATAAGAACAAAAATCAAAAGGGAATATAGGATGAAAAAAGGTGCAATAAATTCAATCCAACCTAATGGCAACATAAAGGCAATAATTAATAATTGAAATCCTAATCCGTATAACGAAAGTAGTGTCATAAACCAATTAGGAAAAGTTTTTACTTTATACGCTTCAGAATCTAAAAAGTGAATTACTTTGTCAAATATTCCGTAAACAATAGTGTAAATTCCAAATAAAATATTGACTGCTTTTTGAGTTTCGCCAGGTAAAGCTTTCGGTGCTTTGTATTCAAAAATTTTACTCGTATTGTCTCCACCGATTGATTTGTTTCTTAAAATTACGTAGTAATAATTGTAAAGTGTTCCTTGTAATTGTATGCTTATGAAGGCTAAAATGGCTACCCAAAAAGGTGTTTTGGAAACATAGCAAATAGTCATAAGAAAAAAGAAATTTAGAAAAATATCAAATACACTATCTAAATATCTTCCCACATAAGAAGGTGTGTTTTTCAATCGGGCTAATTCACCATCTGCGGCATCAATTCCCGATTTTAAGATGATAAAAAAACCAGCTGCTAAATAGTATTGGTTTAAAATACAATAGATTGCAAATAATCCAGAAATTCCAAATAAAAGCGTTACATGAATAGGTGTAAAGCGTGTTTCTTTTAATTGAAGTGCGAAAAATCTTCCGAAAGATCTTCCGTAATCAGACAAATCTAAAAATTTATCCGAAGCGTTTAATTTTGACATTTAAAGTTAATAACAAAGAACTGTGACAATATAGTCGGTAACCTTATTTTGTGAATCGATGTAATGTAAACGTCATAGCAGTTAATAAAAAGAACGCCATTATTTGATGTGCCAAACCTAACCAAAGTGGCACATGGAAAATTAAGGTGAAAATTCCTAAGATGAATTGAATAAACACAAAAACTAAAAGTGTTTTTATACCATTATCTTGTGTTTTGTCTAATGTGATTTTTCTACTTTTTATAAATAAGAAAATAATCATTCCAACTACCACATAAGCAAAGGTTCGGTGAATGAATTGTACACCACTTTTCCCTTCTGTAAATGCTAAAAGTAAATTCGATTGTTCTAATTGGATACTTTCATGGAAGAATTGTCCGTCGCTCATTAATGGCCAATGATTATGAATTAAACCAGCATTTAAACCAGCAACAAATCCACCGTAAATAATTTGAATGATTAGAATTACCAAAGCAATTCGGGCAATTTTTCTTAATTCTAAAACCGGTAATTTTTGTTCTGGATAAATTAAATCTAACGCTACCCAAAGCGTATAAGCAAACGTAATAAAAGCAAACGTTAAGTGAATCGCTAATCTGAAATGACTCACATCGGGCATATCTTTTAAACCACTAGCTACCATGAACCAACCCAAAAATCCTTGAAAAGCACCCATTCCTAAAAGAATGAAACATTTTTTGATGGTTTCGTTATCTAATTGTTTTTTGATTAAGAAATAAACAAAAGGAATAATGAAAACCACACCAATAATACGGCCAATAAAACGGTGAAACCACTCCCAAAAGAAAATGAATTTGTAATCGTCTAATTGAAAATCATTATATTGATTAATTAGTTGATATTCTGGATATTTTTTATATTCTTCAAAAGCTTCCACCCATTTTTCTTCTGACATAGGAGGGAAGGTGTCATTGATTAAATGCCAATCGGTCATAGATAAACCGGAGTTGGTTAAACGTGTAATTCCACCAACCGTAACCATGATAAATAATAAAATACAACCAGAAAGTAGCCAATAAATGACTGATTTATTTGTTTTCATTTTTCTTGATATTCAAAAAGCACCCCAAATTTACATAATGTGCATTTGAAAAGTGCTTTAACAGATTATAATTTTTATACTTTTTTCAATCCCATTTTTGAAGCTTTGTTCAAGATAAAATCTTTAGCAGCTTCGTATTCGTTTGGAATTTCGCCTTCTAAAATAGCTTCTTTAACGGCTTCTTTCAAAACTCCAATTTCTCTACAAGGTTTTAATCCAAATAGTTCCATTATTTCTTCGCCCGAAATTGGTGGTTGGAAAACACGAACTCTATCTTTTTCTTCTACTTCCACAATCTTTTCTTTTACGATGTCGAAATTCTTGTGGTATTTCTGAAATTTCTTTGGATTTTTTGTAGTGATATCGGCTTTACACAAGGTCATCAAACTATCAATATCTTCGCCAGCATCGAAAACCAAACGACGAACTGCACTATCGGTAACAATGTCTTCGGCAATTACAATTGGTCGCGAACTCATCATAACCATTTTTTGCACGAATTTCATCTTATGATTCAAAGGCATGTGCAAACGTTCAAATATTTTTTTGACCATTTTTCCACCCAAAAATTCATGTCCGTGAAACGTCCAACCTTGTTTTTTGTTGAATCTTTTGGTTGGTGCTTTGCCAATATCATGTAACAATGCTGACCAACGCAACCAAACATCGTCGGTATTTGGACAAATATTATCTACTACTTCTAACGTATGATAAAAATTGTTTTTGTGAGTATGACCTTCGACTTCTTCAACATTATTTAAAGCGGTTAATTCAGGTAAAATAATGTCTAATAAACCCGTTTGGTACAAATGTAAAAATCCGATGGAAGGTTTATCTGAAGCTAAAATTTTATGCAATTCATCAACAATTCTTTCGCCAGAAATTATATTGATTCTATCTTTATTTTTTGAAATCGCCTCTAAAGATTCCGATTCGATTTCGAAATTCAATTGCGTAGCAAAACGAATCGCACGCATCATACGCAACGGATCATCGGAATAAGTAATATCTGGATTTAAAGGTGTTTTGATGATTTTGTTTTTCAAATCTTCCACCCCGTTAAAAGGATCAACTAAATCACCAAAGTTTTCAGAATTCAATGAAAAAGCTAAGGCATTTATTGTAAAGTCACGTCTTTCTTGGTCGTCTTTTAGCGTTCCGTTTTCCACTAATGGATTTCGGCTATCGTGCGTATAAGATTCTTTTCTAGCGCCTACAAATTCCACATCAATATCATCGTAGCGCAACATGGCTGTTCCGTAGTTTTTGAAAACCTGTACTTTTGGATGAAACGGAATCAATTCGGAAACTTTTAAAGCCAATTCAATTCCGCTACCAACGGCAACGATATCGATGTCTTTTTTGTGATTTCTGTTGAGTACTATATCGCGAACAAAACCACCAATCACATAGCATTCCAAGTTGAGTTCTTGTGCGGCTTGCGAAATGATTTTGAAGATGTTATGTTCTAAATGTTGTTTGTAATTCATGTTATTACCGCAGATTCGCAGATTTTTATTTTTTTGAAAGTACAACTCTTTTGTGTTCAAGTGATACAGAATTAAAATTAACTAAAAGTGCTAATTCATTTCCTGAAACTTTCAAATAATTTAAACATTGATTGTAATGAGCATTGTTAAAACAATCGACAGTTTTTATTTCTAATATAATTTCATTAAAAACTACAAAATCAGCATAAAATTTATGTTTTAATACTGTGTTTTTGTAATTTACTACATATTCTTTTTCTCTTTCGTATGGGATGTTAGCTTGTTGAAACTCAAATTCGATGGCGTCTTTATATACAATTTCAGAAAATCCTTTCCCTAAATTTTTATGGACTTCAAATAGAACTCCAATAATTTGGTAAGTTTTGTCTTTATATAAAAAATCATCCATAATATAATTTTAATCTGCGAATCTGCGGTGCTTTTTTATTTGCGAATCACTTTTACCTGGCTATCTAAACCTAATTTGATAATCGTAGAAGGATTTTTGCAAACTTTATCGTGGTGCAAATTTACTACATAGTCCACACCTTTTATAATTTCGGGACTAATTTCTTTGAAAGTTTTTGGTGTAGGTTCGCCCGAAATATTTGCTGAGGTTGAAACCAATGGTTTTTTCATGCGTTCCATCAACTTAAAACAAAAAGGTTCGGTAACTATTCGAACTCCTAACGTATTATCTTCAGCCACAATATTTTTGGCTACATTTCGAGGATTGTCTAAAATTAAAGTGGTTGGTTTTTCCGACAAATCTAGAATTTGCCAAGCCACATCAGGAATTTCTTTGAAAACGTTGTACATCATGCGTTCGCCATTCATTAAAACAATCATGCTTTTGGTTTCTTCACGTTGTTTTAAAGCATAGATTTTTTTAACGGCTTCTTCATTAGTAGCATCGCAACCAATTCCCCAAACGGTATCAGTTGGATATAAGATAATACCACCGTTTTTAATAACTTCATATGCGTTGTGTACCTCTGTGTTCATAATTTAATTATTTTTACAAAAATATTCTAAAAATTTTAAAAATGAATCAAACATTTGTTGGATGTTCTCTTTATCATATATACATTTCCATTTTATTAGCACACCAAGCAAAAAAGGAAGGTAAAAAATCATTATTGATTGTAATTAATGATAGAGTTGAAAATATTGAAAAACTTATCCCTAAAATAAATGAATTACAATTGTTTGAATCTGTTTTGTCAATAAAGAGTTACTCTATTTTAACAGATTTTAAAAAAAATTTAGGACTTTTTAATTATATTTTCAACAGGGAGAAAGGTTTAGTTGCGCTATTTGAAAAAACTAACCCAATTTTAGTTGAGAATGATTTTTTTATAAGAAATTCTGAAATTAATTTATTTCATGTTGTAAGAACTAGAGCCTATTTTTTAATAAAATATCCTAATAATTTATTTAGAATGGTAGAAGAAGGATTAGGTACCTATTTGCATAGAATGCCTAAATCTAGATATTTAAAAAGAAAATATTTAATTAAGTTTCCAATTTTAATGGGCTATGATAAGCAAGTTAAAGAAATTTTAGTACAGCATCCTGAGAACATGAAGGATCAGTTTTTGAGAAATAAATCTGTAAAAATGGATTTAAATTTATTACAACAAAATTTATCAGAAATTGAAAAAAAACAATTGATTAATTGCTTTTTAGGAGATGAAATTACATTTTCTCAGGAGAAAAAAATGATATTAATAACACAGCCTTTGTCTGAAGACGGGCATTTAACAGAAAATGTAAAAATTAAGCTTTATAAAAAAGTTGTTGAAAAAGCAATAAGTGAGGGTTACAAAGTTTACATAAAACAACATCCAAGAGAAACTACCGATTATACAAAATTGTTGTCAGATGTTTCCTTTATACCCAAATTATTTCCAATAGAGCTGCTAAATTTATCTAAGGACTTTTCGTTTGACTTAGGATTTACTTTTTATTCAAGTTCATTAGAAAACTTACAGAATATTAAAAAGAAAGTTGTTTTAGGTATGGAAAACCTCAATAAAATAAATGATATCCTAGAAAATGATATAGGTTTTCTTTAATTTATTTATAAAACTTTCTTATTTCGTTCATTGTTTGTAATAGATATTCACTATTTGGTTCTTCATTTAGGACGTTTAAATTATTGTCAACAACGTCTAATAAACCTGATGTGTAAATATTGGTTATTCTATTAGTTTCTACTATAGCAAATTTTTGATTATAACCACAAATGAAAAAATCCCTTTTAGAAGTGTCAAACAAGCTTTTTCCTGAAGAATACTCTTTAGGACTATTGTTTACTCCTAAATAATTGCTCATAATTGTGGGGGCTATATCATAATGTAGCGTAAGATGATTGTATTTTTTTGGAGCTTTATTAAAATCATATAATATAAAGGGTGTGTTGATTTGATATTTTGAAAAATTCCCCCCATGCTGCCAGTATCCTTTTTTAGAATCATTAAATTCTTGTCCGTGATCAGAAGTTATAATTATAATAGTGTTTTCTAATTTGTTCTTTTTATCAAGTTGCGATATGATTTTTCCGATTAAATCATCAACATAATGTAAACAATTTTTATACCTGTTAATTAGTGGTTTAGGGTCGTAATCATCATCAAAAGCTAAATAATCAACTTTGTCAAGATACGGTTTAAATGGAGCTTTGTAGTTTTTAGGGAAATCAAAACCATGTGCAGCATCAAAAAATAAGAAACCAAAAAACGGATTTTTTTGATTGTAATTTTCAATATAGTTGGTCCAAGAATTAAAAATACTCATGTCTCTTTCCGCAGGTGAATTACCATCAGTATTTAATTTAAGATTTTTCACTTTGGTAAAAACATTTTTATTAAAAGGAGGATTTTCAACAGTAGAACTACTTAATATATTGACGTTATATTTTTGTTTTATAAATTGATCAATCATGACCGGACCTTTATTTATTCCTGTAAATGAGTCAAAATAAGTTGCTGGAATTCCATAAAACATGGAGAAAATACCTCCTGTAGTCATGTTTGATCCGCTTTTATGATTGGTAAATTCTTGTGCGGATTTTTTAAAATTATAGATGTTTGGAGTTATCTCTTCAGTTAAATAATCATATCTCCACGAGTCAATTACAATTAAAAGAATGTTTTTATTAGTTGTATTATTACTATCTATATTTTTTAATGGATAATTTATAGTTTTAGATTCTGTTTCTATTGCGATTTCATTTTTAGACAAATCTTTATTTACAAGATTTAATTTTATAAATAAATTTTCTGCAGTTAAAGGATAATAAGCAGGAAATAAATTTTTAGTTTGAGTAATTTGTCTGTAACTATTTGCGTCAGACCATGCAAATCCGATATGAGAAACTAAAACAACTATTACGAAAGTAAATGAAGAAGTTTTTATAATTTTTCTAAATTTATTGTTCTCAAAAGAAATTCTATTAATCAACATGAATAGTAATAGTTGAAAACCAACAACTCCAATAATAAATAAAAATGCAGTAATGTAATTTTCATTTGAAAATTGAAAAATATCACTTGCTCTTTTGCCAAATGCCAATTTAAAAACCATTGGCGATAGATGGTACCTAAATTGACTAAAAACAATGGTATCTAATTTAACTAGAATTAAAAGTAAACTAGAAGATATAATATTTATAAATTTTGTAAGTAATATTCTTTTTGAAACAAAAAATAGTAAAAGAGAAAGAAACAAAGGAATACTACTTAAAACTGCAAAATGACCAATTTGTGAAATAATAATAAATATATTTGCATTTATTGAATTTACGTTGTCAACAAAATCATAATACTTTATTGAAATTATCAATGTCAATAAAGTATTTACTAAAAAAATGAAAAATAATTTTATTGGAAAAATTGTTTTGGAATGCATATTTTATTTTTTGCAAAAATAAAGCATAGTTGTTGATTATTAACATAAATTTAGTATTAAGTTAATTTAATTTTAAAATATTTTAAATGAAGTATTTAATTCATAACAAGTTTAAAGATTTTCAAGAAAGGATTGTTTTTTTTATTGATCATTTTTTAATCGAAGGAAAAATTCTTGTTAACGGACAAAGAAATATAATTAAACTATTTGAATTTGAAGAAATTACGCTCAGTATTAAATCGTTTAAAAAACCAAATTTAATTAACAAAATAGTTTATCGATACTTTAGAAAATCAAAAGCATGTCGCTCCTTCGAATTTGCTTCAAAATTGATGGAAATGCAAATAGGAACTCCTCAACCCGTCGCTTTTTTCGAAAATTATGATTTCATTGGACTTAAAGATAGTTATTACGTTTGTGAACATTTAGAAAATGTATTCGAATTCAGAGAAATTGTCCAAAATGAAGCTTTTGAAAACCGAGATTTTATTATTAGAAAGTTTGCCCAATTTACCTTTGAAATGCACGAAAAAGGCATTGAGTTTTTAGATCATTCACCTGGAAATACTCTAATTCGAAAAAATAACGACGGAAGTTATTCCTTTTTTTTGGTGGATTTGAACCGAATGCAATTTCATGAAACTATGAATTTTCAAACCCGAATGAAGAATTTATCAAAGATTACACATAAGAAGGACATGATTGCAGTAATGAGTAACGAATATGCCAAACTTTCAGGTGATGATGAAAATACAGTTTTTGAAACCATGTGGAAACTAACTTCTGATTTCCAATATCGATTTCATCGAAAAAAAAGAATTAAAAAGAAATTAAAGTTCTGGAAAAAGTAATACCTTTTATATGTTTAACATCGTTTTATTGTAAAATTAAAAATGAAAACTATAGCCATAATCCCAGCACGAGGCGGATCCAAACGTTTACCTGGGAAAAATACAAAACTATTGGGCGAAATTCCTTTGTTGGCCCACAGTATTCTATATGCCAAACAGCATAATTTTATCCATGCGGTTTATGTTTCTACCGATGATGTTGTTATTAAAGAAATAGCTTTGCAATATGGAGCTATAGTTATTGATAGACCTCAAGCACTTTCGGGTGATTTGGAGCCTACTGTTTCTGCTTTAAAACATGTTTTAGAATCAATTGATGAAATAATTGAAAATGTAATTTTATTACAAGCTACCAATCCACTGCGACCACAAAATTTACTACAAAATGCTTTTGCGATTTTTCAAGAACAACAGACAAATAGTCTGTTTACCGTTTCGCGCAGTCATCATAAATTAGGAAAAATTATAAATAATAGATTTATTCCTTATAACTATGAAGTGGGGCAACGTAGTCAAGATTTAGAGCCCTTATATTATGAAAATGGGTTGCTTTATATTTCAAAATCATCCGTTATACTAAATAATGAAATCATTACAAAAGATGCTTTTCCGTTAGAAGTAAATCATCCTTTTGCTAATGTAGATATCGATACACAAGAAGACTTTGATTATGCAGAGTATTTGCTTAACAAAAAGAACTTTTAACCCATTATCTAACACTTTAAACCAAATAAAAATGAATCCCTACATAGAAATAGCAGGAAGAAAAATAGGACCCGATTTTCCACCATTAGTTATCGCTGAAATCGGAATTAATCACGAAGGCTCTTTGCAAGTAGCTAAAGAAATGGTAGATGCTGCACATAGAGCAGGAGTTGAGGTCGTGAAACACCAAACTCATATTGTGGCTGACGAAATGAGTGGTGCTGCCAAAAAAGTTATTCCAGGCAATGCCGATGTTTCCATTTACGAAATTATGGAACGTTGTGCTTTAAACGAAGAAGACGAATTAGAATTGAAAAATTACGTGGAAAGTAAAGGTATGATTTTCATTTCAACTCCTTTCTCGCGAGCTGCAGCCGAGCGTTTGAAAAAGTTTGATATTCCAGCTTATAAAATTGGTTCTGGAGAATGTAATAATTATCCATTATTGGAGCATATTGCTTCTTTTGGAAAACCTGTTATTTTAAGTACGGGTATGAATACCATAGCAAGTATTCAAAAAGCGGTAGCTATTTTTGA